>JAFGHK010000060.1 GCA_016930185.1 Dehalococcoidales bacterium
ATGCCCGAAGCGGAAGGCTTCGATAAGCTGGGGGAGGTAGGACTGGCAAAAATCCTCGAAGGCACAAAACAGGACCTGAAAACCCTCTGCGTTGAGTACGATGTCTGGTACAGTGAAAAGACGCTATACGAAAACGGGCAGTTTGATAAGGTGATGAAGCTGCTGCGGGATAAGGGCTACATCGCGGAGAAGGAAGGCGCCACGTGGTTCGTCTCCACCGCCCTGGGCGAGGACAAAGACAACGTTGTTATTCGCGGCAACGGCTCTCCCACCTACTTCGCCGCCGATATCGCCTACCACTATAATAAATTCATCGAGCGTAAGTTCGATAAAGTTATCAACATCTGGGGCGCCGACCACATGGGGCACGTTTCCCGCATGAAAGCCGTCGTCAGTGCTCTGGGAATCGACCCGGCGCGACTGGAAATAATCATCAACCAGATGGTCACCATGAGGCGCGGCGGCGAGGTGGTTAGAATTTCCCGGCGTACCGGCGACATGATTACACTGCGAGAGCTTCTTGAAGAGGTCGGCCCCGACGCCTGCCGTTTTATTTTGTTATCCCGCGCCGCCGATGCTCAGATGGACTTCGATATGGAGCTGGCTAAAAAGCAGAGCGCGGAAAATCCCGTCTATTACGTGCAGTATGCCCACGCGCGCATTGCCAGTATCTTGAGAGTGGCGGAGGAAAGAGGAGCGACCGATAAAGGCGGCGACGTTTCCTTACTAACGACGGAACCGGAACTTGCACTGATACGCAAGATGCTGCTCCTGCCAGAGCTGGTGGAGACCATAACCATGACTCTGGAGCCCCACCACCTCACCTACTACGCGCAGGACCTGGCCACCGTTTTCCACGCTTTTTACCGGGACTGTCGCGTTGTCTCCGATGATAAAACCCTGACCGCGGCGCGCCTCAAGCTGGTTAAAGCCGCCAAGCTGGTGCTGGGGCGGACTTTAAACCTGATGGGCATGACCGCGCCGGAGAGAATGTAGGAACAAATGTCATTGATATAAGATATATTGACTACACATAAGCAACGAATCACTTTTTTTGATTTGGTCCAGATTCATTGAGCTTTGATTTTAGAACCTCTTCGAGAATTGTTACTTTATCAAACGTTTCTTTTGTCTTTAAAATAAGCTTGTTGCTTTCGTCTAAACGTTTTTCAAAAAATAAGAAAAATATATTTAACCCGATGAAAATTCCTACGATAAAAACGTAGTATCCACAAATCCCTAACGTTAACCATTTATCGAATGAAGGTGATGTGTTGTCAAATACACCTGTATTAAGCGCGTTGACCAGACGTCCCCAAGAAGTAAATAAAAACATTACAGGTGCAAATACTATAATTCTTTCTAATAAACGATTACGTTGAACTTCAGCACGAACCCATATGACAAGCCATAAAAATATAGGCGTCCAAAAAGCTTCAGCGTATGACCACCAATTATAATTCTTTGATATGATATTTAGGACAATTAATATAATATCTAGACAAGTAAATGTTATAGCTACAACTATGTACCAATTCTTAATAACATATCGTTTTGTTATTTGCCCCAATCTCTCCGGAGTTATTTTAAACCAAGTGAGAATTGCGATAATAAAACCGAGAACTGTAATAATATTTAAAAAATTCTGCCACATGCAAGCAAGATTATATCAACTAATCTTACGTGTTACAAGATATGAAAATACATATTACCACGATTAGAACTTCTTTAATATATTGTTCATAGACTAGCTTAATAATTTACTTCAAACTATCTTTAATCCCTCTCCTTGTCCCTCCGTTCGTATTTATGTTAAAATCCCCATATTAGGAGGACTTCATGAAAAAGCGTGTTTTTTCCGGCATTCAGCCTACCGGGGAGATTCACATAGGCCGCTACCTGGGGGCCATCCGGCACTGGGTAGCGATGCAGGAAAATTATGATAACATCATCTGTGTTGTGGACCTGCATGCCATTACCGTTCCCCAGGACCCATCACTGCTAAAACACAGGATTAAAGAATTTGCCGGCCTGCTAATAGCCGTCGGCATCGACCCGGCGCGCACCATCCTCTTCGTGCAGTCGCACGTACACGAGCACAGCGAGCTTGCATGGATTCTCAATTGCTATATCCCGATGGGCTGGATGCAGCGCATGACACAGTACAAGGAGAAGGCTGCCAAGCAAAAGGAACAGGTAAGCGTGGGGCTTTTCGACTACCCATCACTGATGGCGGCCGATATCCTACTCTACGATACGGACGTCGTGCCGGTGGGCGACGACCAGAAACAGCACGTCGAGCTTGCCCGCGACGCGGCGCAGCGTTTTAACAATATCTACGGTGATATTTTCACTCTGCCGGAACCGCTGATTGCGGATGTCGGCGCGCGCATCATGGGGCTGGATGACCCCACCAAGAAAATGAGCGGCAGCGAGGAAGGTCCCAACCACGCCATCGCCCTGCTGGACACGCCGGATGTTATCCGCGCCAAGATTATGCGGGCTACTACCGACTCGCTTAAGGATATCCGCTTCGACGAGAGCCGCCCGGGCATCTATAACTTACTGACCATTTATCATACTTTCACCGGTGAGAAAAACCAGGCAATCGAGGCTAAATTCGAGGGTAAAGGCTACAGCGACTTCAAGAAAGCCCTTGCCGAGGTGGTCATCGAAGGCCTGCGCCCCCTGCAGGAACGTTATCAGAAAATAACGTCCGAAAAGGGTTATCTGGATAAAATCCTCGCCGAAGGCGCCGCTAAAGCTCGTCCCATAGCCGAAAAGACTTTAGCCAGGGTCCGGGAGGCGGTGGGGCTGGGGCAATATTAAGCCTCACTCTTTGTTTACGCCCTGCCCCGGAAAAATATGATGCGAGAAGACCCATCACTACCCGAAACCGTCATGAATCCTAACCCCTCCAGATACGGTTGGGTTATTGTGACCGCCTGCTCGCTGATGATTTTCGTCACCTACGGCCTGATATACAGCTATAGTGTATTTTTCAAACCGCTTGCCGAATATTTTCTGTGGGACCGGGCTACCGTATCTTTAATATATTCTCTATCAGTGATTATCCGAGGCGCCGCAGCCATCGGGACCGGCTGGCTGGCGGACAGGTACGGCGCCAGAAAAATAATGGTAATTTCCGGTATTTTGATGGGTGCCGGCTTTTTACTTTCCTCCCATGTGAGTGCTTTATGGCACTTTTTTATCGCTTACGGAATTATCGAGTCCATCGGCATGAGCGGGGTCTTTGGCGTCGTAACGGCCACAGTATCGCGGTGGTTCACAAAAAATCGCGGTCTGGCTCTCGGCATCGTTGCCTCCGGCTCCGGACTGGGAACTCTGCTGCTCGTCCCCGGCGCCGAAAGGCTTATCAACGCCGTCGATTGGTCGCAATCTTTTTTTATCATCGGTATTGCAGCCGGAGCGCTGATGGTAATCGCCGCATTATTTCTCCGCGAACCGCCCGATACCTCACCTGCTAACGATATCAAACAGACACAATCTGAAAGTATCCCTCTCGGTGAAGCTATCCGTGACTCGCGACTGCTATTGATTACCGTAATGTTCTTTCTCTTCTTCTTTGGTATACAGATTGTCATGGTGCATCTGGTTAACTACGCCACCGATGTCGGCATCCAGCCCCTTGTTGCCGCAACCTTTATTAGTGTTATCGGTGCGGTGAGTATCGCCAGTCGCCTTTCGATAGGCGTTATAGCCGAGAAAATAGGCTTGTATAAAAGCCTGGTGCTATTATGCATTTCACTGGCGGCATCCTTTATACTCCTTATTTTTACGAGGTCGGCGTGGTCGTTCTATCTTTTCGCGGTTGTCTTCGGCATTCCGTACGGCGGAGAAGTGACGCAAATACCCCTCGTTGTCGGCAGATTTTTCGGGACACATGCCATGGCTACGCTCATGGGGATAACCGTTTTCTTTATTAGTCTCGGCGGGGCGCTGGGGTCGTGGTTAGCCGGGGCTATTTTCGATTATACGCGTAGTTATAACGGGGCATTTATCGCCGGTGCGGCTGCCGTTATCGGCGTATTGGGGATAATATGGCTGTTGAAAAAACAGGGCAGACAAAGGGCATCCGGCAGCACAGGCATCGTGGATTGAATACACCACCGCTACTCAAGTTATTGACAATCCCTTTCGTACGATATAATGTTATTACTGGAAAGGTAAATTTCGGCAAAAAAGATGATTATGCCCGAAAAGAACGAAGCCAAACGTAAACTTAATTTAACCGCCGCCGTCGAGGAAGGCCCTTACTATAAACCGGGCTCGCCGGAGCGTAAAGCGATAGCCGGACCGGGTACTTATGGTATAAAAATGACTTTAGAGGGTCGCGTCTTCGATAGCCAGGGACAGCCGGTACCCGGCGCCTGGCTGGACTTCTGGCATGCCGACGGCCATGGCAATTATGATAATGAAGCCTATAACCTGCGCGGCCACCAGTACGCGGATAATGAAGGCCGATATAGACTGGAAACGCTGATACCTGGAGATTATATGATGCGCTCTCCGCACGTTCATGTAAAAGTCCGCGCCAACAAAAAATCTCCCGTAATTACCACCCAACTTTTCTTTCCAGGGGAAACTAAAAACGAGACCGACCCCATCTTTGAAAAGCTAACGGTAATAGACGTCAAAGACACTATTGACGGTCACAAAGCGACGTTTGATTTTGTGGTGGAGCGGCACTAATACAATCCCCTCACTGCTTTGGGGAAAACAATATTAGTGACAAAATCCTGTTGACAGATTCTCTCTTATCCCTTTATACTTTATCCACCTTTACAAGTCTCCCCCTTTGAAAAAGAGGGATTAAGAGAGATTTTAACTGCACCTTAACAAATAAAATCAAAAAACGAAAAAACGTGAAAATGAAGCTAAGTTAACATATAACAACAAACAAATATTTGAAGCTATTTAGCTACGATTCGTTTTAAAATTAAAAAATTCGAAAAAAGTTCCCAACAAAAAGGGCGGGTTTTCAACCCGCCCCTACTGTATACTGTTAACTGTCTACTTCTTGTACTTCTTCACAAACCGCCCCATACGCTTTAGAGCTTCCTCAATATCCGCCAGGGACGTAGCGTAGCAGCAGCGCACAAAGCCCTCCCCGCACTGCCCGAAAGCCGAACCCGGCACCACCGCCACTTTCTCCTCCTTGAGCAATTTTTCAGAGAACTCTTCAGAGGTCATGCCGGTGGGGGCTATGGAGGGGAAGGCATAAAAAGCCCCCTTAGGCTCGAAACAGGGCAGACCAATCTCGTTCAAGCCTTTAACGATGAACTTACGCCGTCGATTATAGTCCTCCACCATTTCCACCACATCCGACTCGCCGGTCTTGAGGGCTTCGATGGCCGCCACTTGCGCCGGCGTGGGCGCACTCATGATCGTGTACTGGTGTATTTTCGTCATCGCGGCGATGATTTCCTTTGTAGCCACAGCGTAGCCGATACGCCAGCCGGTCATAGCGTAAGCCTTGGAGAAGCCACCGAGTAAAATAGTATTCTCTTTAACGCCCGGCAGACTGGCGAAGCAGGTATGCTCCATGCCGTAGGTCAGCCGCGCGTAAATTTCATCGGAGATGACTATCAGGTTATGCTTTTTAGCGACCTCCGCAATTTCTAAAAGCTTCTGCCGTGTCATTACCGCACCGGTGGGATTAGAGGGGAAGCCGATTAATATCGCCCTGGTTTTATCCGTAATTTTAGCTTCTATATCCTTCGCTTCAACCGCGAAGTTGTTTTCCGGGTAAGTAGGCACCATTACCGGCTTGCTCTCGGCCAGTATTACGCAGGAATCATAAGCCACGTAATGGGGGTCGGTCATGATAACCTCATCGCCGGGATTGAGAATGGCGCGCATCGCCAGGTCCATGGCTTCACTGACGCCGACCGTCATCAATATCTCACCAGCAGGCTTATAGTCGATACCGTATTTATCCTTAAGATATCGACAGGTCAAGTCACGTAATTCAAAAATGCCGGAATTGGAGGTGTACATGGTATAGCCCTGTTCCAGGCTCTTGATCGCCGCCTCGCTGATGTGCCAGGGCGTGGCGTAATCCGGCTCGCCGACGCCTAAAGAAATAACATCCTCCATCTTCTGCAAAAGGTCGAAGAACTTGCGTATGCCTGAGGGGGACAGCCTGCTGGCTCTCTCCGATATGATTTTATTTAGTTTAGTCCGGCTGTTCGTCTTAGTAGTCATGATATTCTACTGCCGTCTCATAATATTACCCGTTCCCGCTTGGCGCCCTCCCCGCCGTTTAAAATCTCGCCGTCCTCCTTGTAGCGCTTGAGAACGAAGTGCGTTACCGTGCCTTCAACGCCGTCGATATGGGCCAGGTTCTGCGACACGAAGTTGGCCACCTTATGCTCCGTTTTGTCGACGACGACCAGCAGTAAATCGTAAGTGCCGGAGGCAAGATAAAGCGAGCGCACCTGCTCGTAGCGGGCGATACGCTCCGCAATGGAGTCGAACCCCGCTTCGGGCTCCGGCTTGACCTTGACCTCGATAAGCGCCCAGACCTGCTCGTCACTCTCAACTTTATCCCAGTTGACCACCGTTTTGTACTTAAGAATAACGCGGTCTTTCTCCGCCCGGCTGATAGCTTCATTGACTTCCGCAACCGACTTGCCGGTCATGGTGGCAATCTGCTTATCCGTGACGCGGGCATCATTCTCCAGGATTTTTAAAATATCCTTCAGCATATCTGCACCTCCTCACCCGTTATCCGCCGAGTAGAAACAGATATAATCAGAATAGCATTTTACGAGGGGGGAATACAAGAGGGGGGTTGAGTGACAAATGCCAAGTAGCAAGTAACAAGAAAAAGTTTAAATATTAAAAGTCAAAGATGAGAAATTTATACCTCTGCCCTTTTCTTATGCCACTCCGTCGCCTGCTCGTAGGCGTACGCGACCTTTAATAAAGTCTCCTCGCTGAAGTGTTTGCCGATAATCTGCATGCCTACAGGCAAGTCATCCACGAAGCCCGCCGGAATGGAAATCCCCGGCACCCCGGCGATATTAACGGGCAAGGTGCAGACGTCGCTTAAGTACATAGCCAGCGGGTCGTCCTTTTTCTCTCCGATTTTAAAGGGGACGGTGGGGGAGGTGGGGGTAATTAAGGCATCGTATTTTTCAAAGACCTTATCAAATTCCTGCCGTATCAAGGTGCGCACCTTCTGGGCTTTTAGATACCATGCGTCATAGTAGCCGGCAGAAAGCGCGTAAGTGCCGAGCATAATGCGCCGCTTGACCTCCGCCCCGAAGCCGTTACCCCGCGTCTTTTCCATGTTCTCCCACATAGTATTGCCTTTATAGGAATAGCCGTACTTCACGCCGTCGTACCGCGCCAGGTTAGCAGACGCCTCGCTGGGGGCGATGATGTAATAGACGGCCAGGGCATAGGGGGTATGGGGCAGGGATACTTCTTCCAAGATAGCCCCCAGTTCTTCCAGTTTCTTACGGGCGGCCTTCATAACGTCCGATACCCCCGACTGCATACCCTCGACGTAATACTCTTTAGGTATGCCAAGTCTCATACCTTTCAGGTCCGGTTTCAAGCTTTTAGTATAGTCCGGCACCGGCTCGGGCACGGAGGTTGAATCTCTTTTATCATGGCCGGAAATAACGTTCATCAATAGGGCGCAGTCGGTTACGTCCTGTGTGAGTGGTCCTATCTGGTCGAGCGAGGAGGCGAAAGCGACCAGTCCGTAGCGGCTGACCCGACCATAGGTTGGTTTAAATCCCACTACACTGCAAAAGCCTGCCGGCTGCCTGATGCTGCCCCCCGTGTCCGACCCCAAAGCGGCGACAGCTTCGCCGGCCGCCACCGCCACCGCCGAACCGCCGCTGGAGCCGCCCGGCACGCGCTCCAGGTCCCAGGGATTATGCGTCGGGAAAAACGCCGAGTTCTCCGTCGATGAACCCATGGCGAACTCATCCATGTTGACCTTACCCACCATTACCGCGCCGGCGGCATTAAGCTTCTCCATCACCATGGCGTCATAAGGCGGGATAAAATTCTCTAGCATCTTCGAGGAGCAGGTAGTTCTTACACCTTTGGTACAAATAACGTCCTTGATGGCCAAGGGGACACCAGTCAGCAGGCCAGCCTTACCGTCAGCAATCGACTCGTCGGCTTTACGCGCCCGTTCCATGGCCAGTTCTTCGGTGACAGTCGTAAAAGCCTTCACCTTCGGCTCCACCTTTTTAATGCGTTCCAGATAGTGCTGCGTCAGCTCGACGGACGATATTTTCTTTTCTTTAAGCAGCTTATGCGCTTCGTGGACCGTTACCCCGTCCGATATGCCGTTCAAGTTCAACCTCCTCAATTAACAGGGTTTCCTAAGGGTATGATATAGAGAGGTACTTCATCATCATGCAACTGCAGAACCTGCTGCACGCCAGCATCGTCAAAAGCACCAACGGTCACCGCACCAAGTTTTAGAACGACTGCCTCAAGACAGATGTTCTGGGCGGCGTGCCCCGCTTCCATGTGGACATACCTGATGCCTCGCTCGCCGTATTTTACCGTAGTTATCTCATAAATGGCCGTGATTATAATATTAATAGCACCATTCTCTACACTGGTTTGCCCTAATGCCGCCTGCGCTAAAGACTGCCTCTGATCGCCGTCCATTATTTTTACCAGAGTATGCGTTTCCGGCTCATATTCGTAAATTCCCACCGCCAGCCCTTCCACATTGCCTGCCACAACATATAACTTAAGAGGATATAAAGCCCCCGCCGAAGGCGCCGTCCGCTTGCCGGAGAGGTCGGTAATCCCCTGCCCCGCCCAGAGAAGCTGGCTTAGCTGCTGGAGGGTAACCGACTCTTCATTAAAATCCCTGACCGACCTCCTGGCCAGTAAAGCCTCTTCGAGAGAGGTCTCGCTGTCATAGACCGGTTCCGGCAACGTTATCTTCATTACTACTTCCGTTGAGCTGACTGTTTCGACCGTACATCCGATAGATAATACTAACAGTATTATCATTAACGGTATTATTGCCACCCGTCCCTTGTACTCCATCTCACCCACCCCCGATAATACTTACTCAAGTACGGGCTTTACCCTGAAACAGTCGCCCTCCCGCCTGGGGGCATTGGCTAAAATATCACCCGGAAGCAACGAAGGCTTCACTTCGTCTTCTCTCATCACGCTCTGGAGATTGACCGACTGCGCCGTAGGAGTAACCCCCTCGGTATCCACCTTCTGCAATACCTCGAAGTGCTCTAACAATTCCGACAACTGCTCGCTCATGCGGGTTATTTCCTCCTCGGTTAAGGCGACCCGCGCCAGATGGGCGATATGCAACACTTCTTCTCTACTTATTTTCATCTTAAGCTCCACGTTTTTCCACGGTTATTTTACCCGTCAATTATAGCACCCGCTTTCAGCTTCGGGCAAAAACTCCATAATAACAGTCGCAAAATTAACATAAAAAAGATATAATACTCATAGAACTATATTTAAAAACATAAGGAGGCATATTATGGAGGAGAGGGTGATGGTATTTGTGGACGGCAGCAATCTTTACCATTC
>JAFGHK010000061.1 GCA_016930185.1 Dehalococcoidales bacterium
AATATCGCTGCGATTCCCCAGACCAATATCAAGCGGATGCTGGGTTACTCCAGCATCGCCCAGGCCGGTTACCTCATGGTGGGTCTCGCTACCTTCGGACTTGCTATGCCGTCCACAGTGATTGCCGAGAGCGGCCTGCTGTTCTTCCTCGTCAGCTACGCCCTGACCAACCTTGGGGCGTTCATCGCGGTGGTGATTATCTCCGGAAAGATTAACAGCGACACCATTGCCGACTATGCCGGGCTGGGCAAGCGTTCGCCGCTGCTCGCCATGGCGCTGACATTCTGCCTGATATCGCTTATCGGCATACCGCCGGCGGCCGGTTTCATGGCAAAATTTTATATCTTCAGTCTGGCGGCGGAGCACGGCCTGCTCTGGCTCGTTATCCTGGCCGCTATCAACAGCGTTATCTCCGCCTACTACTATCTCCGCGTGGTCAAGGTCATGTGGTTTAATGAAGCCCTTGCCGCGGAAAAAATGACGCCTTCCGTCGCTCCGGTAGTAGCTCTGGCGATTTGCTGCCTGGGCGTGCTGCTGCTGGGCGTTATTCCCGGCCTGATAATGAGATTCGTCGAGTCAGCCAGCAGTATCTTCCCGTTTTAAGTCTGCCCCGCTTCTATCAAGCCGCGAGGCTATGATGAACAACACCCCGGCAACAAGAAACGGCACCGCAAAATAAAACATCCCGAAATAGAATTGCGGCTCTTCCTTGTAGAAAATCGAGTGTACGCTCGGGCTGAAAGATAACAGCAGATATCCCAGCAGCAGGAAAATACCCCCGGTAAATTCCCTCCACCAGGCGTAAACAAAAGCGGCAAGCGAGATAATCAGGGGTATGATAATAAAAAGCCATTCCGAGGTAATGCCCTCGAAACCCTGCGACCTGACAGCTATCTCAACGTCGCCGATGAGCATCACCAGGAAAAAGACCGCCACGATGATGCCGATAACCCTGGCGATTATCCTTAGAATCCTGGCGGCGCGGGGCCTGCCTGCCTTAAGTGCCGCGGTGCTGTCTGCCATCTGAAATATCTTAACCACCATTTGTACAATTGTCAATCACCCGTATGGTACTAATTTATCATTATAACCCTACAAAAAGACTATTGGTTGTTAATCTTATGTAATACTACAATATTAATAGGGGACGTTAAACTTAAGTATATTGGGGGACTATTTCATTGTCCGGTTTTCCGGAGTCTTTAAAGAAAATAGCGCCCAGGACTATCGTATTATTACTGGCATGCATACTGGGTATCGGCGCCATCGGGGTCTTTCAGCCGCAGGTATCCGCCGATGCGGGGCCCGACCTTATCGTGCAGGATATTGCTTTATCTCCGGTAAACCCGGCTATCGGTAATACAGTCACCATTACAGTAACCGTAAAGAACCAGGGTTCTGCACTCGCCGGTGCCAGCTACGTTACCTGCTACGTTGATGACGATATCCTGGCGACAAGACCCATTAGCGAACTCGATGCCGGAGTCACAGCCACGGCATCGTTCACCTGGGAAGCGACCGAGGGTACACATATAATCAAAGCTGTTGCCGATACCAGCGAAAGTGTCACCGAAACCGACGAAACGAATAATGTAAATACCTATACGATTGCGACGCTGGCGCCTGACTTGATTATCCAGTCAATCACCTGGTCGCCGTCCAGCCCTTCCGCCGGCGACAGCATTACTTTCAGCATCGTTATCAAAAATCAGGGCAACACCCAGTCCCGCAGCACTAATCTTAACTTTTATATCGACGGTAATACCAGGGGTACGCAGGAGATTGCCGCCATTAATCCCGGTGCATCACTTACGAAGACCTATTTATGGACAGCGCTTACCGGTCAACACACGCTTAGAGCTGTGGCAGATGAAATTGATAATAATTCCGAAAGCGACGAAACCAACAACGAGCTGACCGTAACCTTTTCGACCGGTTCGCTGGACCTTGCCTTCGAAGCAGTTGTCTGGGCACCACAAAATCCCTCGAAATACGATATCGTAAGCTGTAACGTTACCGTCATCAACTACGGAGAAGCCAGGGTTGATTCCTGGCATCTGGCATATTTCATCGATGGTACACTTCAGCCCACTGTGCAGGGGACATCACTGGAAGCCGGAGCCTCGACCAATGTCACCTTTAGCTGGGAGACGCTACAGGATACACATGATATCAGGATTTTACTCGATTATTACGACCAGTTAAGTGAAATCGACGAGACCAACAACGAGTACACAGTCACAATTACCACCCTGCTGCCCGACCTCATCGTCAGTGATATTTCCTGGCTACCGACTAATCCCGGTAACGGAGATGAAATTACCTTTACCGTGAAAATCAAGAACCAGGGCAGCGGTAAGGCCGCCGCCTCACGAGCCATAAGCCATATCGACGGCCGGTTTATCACTTATCTGGATATACCCGAACTTGATGCCGGCGCGGAAGAAACCGCAGAATTCACCTGGCAGGCCACCAGCGGCACCCATTCCGTTCGCGTTATCGTCGATTGCGAACGAATTCTAAACGAGAACAATACGGATAATAACAATACCCGCGTAAGTGTTATCGTCACCGCGCCGGACCTGATTATCCAGAACATAAGCTGGTCTCCGGATGACGTAACTATCGGCGAGACGGTAACTTTCAATATCGAGATAAAAAACCAGGGTGGCGGCCAGGCGCTGAATTTCCACATCGCTTACTTCATGGATGATGTCCCACTTACAACCAAACTCATTTCCAGCCTCGCCGCAGGAGCTTCGGTAAACGCCACCTGCGAATGGGAAGTGATGAACGGCCGCCATACCTTCAAGGCCATAGTCAATTACAACAACTACATTATCGAAAGCGACCAGACCAATAATGAGAAAACGATATTATTCGCCCCCAAGCTGCCGGATTTATCCATCACCGGCATTACCTGGTCGCCCCCCGATATGCCCTCCGGGGTAAACGTCATTTTTACTATCAACATAGAGAACCAGGGGCTTATTAGCGCCGCGCCCTCCCGCATGGTCTTCTATGTAGACGGCACTGTCGCAGACTACGTTGATATCACCTGGCTGGAACCCGGTGCCACCACATCAGGATATTTCACCTGGGCGGCCGCGGAGGGCTCCCATGTTATCACCGTCATCCTGGATGCTATGAACCAGATTGAAGAAATCGAGGAAGCTAATAACACCAGGGTTATCAATATACCCCTCCCCGACCTGATAGTGGAAGATATTACCTGCTTACCCGGTGATGTTCAGGCCGGAGAGACTCTGGAAATAACCGTGCTGGTAAAAAACCAGGGAGCCGGCCTCACGGAAGGCTGTACCGTCAGCCTTTACGTTGACGGCGTTGAAATTTCTTCCCAAGAACTAACCTCGATAAACAGTGGAGAATCAACTCCGCAGGTATTCAGCTGGGTCGCCGAGCCGGGAGCACATACTTTCAAAATCACCCTCGACATCGATGATACCGTTATCGAGAGTAACGAAACCAATAATGAAATGGAGATAGATTACGCCACTGCCACCCCCGACCTGACAGTGGGAGACATAAGCTGGGTGATTAGTGATGGACTCAATAGTAATGAAGCCACTTTTACCATTACCATCAGTAACATCGGCACCGGTGACGCCGCGGCATCGCAGGTAAGATATTCGCTCGATAGCTATCCCGCCGAATATAAAGATATCGCCTCGATACCGGCGGGGGGAACGGCGGTCTTTTCTTTCATAGCCATTCTTTCCGCGGGCCAGCATACCGCCACCATTTTCACCGATTATGAAGAACTGATTAGCGAACTTGACGAGGACAATAACGAGAGCGTTATCACCTTCTCTACCATCGCCCCCGACCTGTTTATCCGGACAATCAGCTACTCGCCGCTGGACGCCGCAATCGGCGATGCGATAACTATTTCTGTTAAACTGGAAAACCGCGGCAACAGCGAGGCTTCAAATATGCGCCTGGCTTTATCTATCGACGGCTCTATCGTGGATTATGCGGACTTATCGGAACTGGGAATTGCCGCATCCATATCCTGTGAATTCCAGTGGACGGTCACGGAAGGCGAACATGAAATGCTTGCCTTTATCGACGCCGATGAAGCAATTACAGAAAGCAACGAGCAAAACAATACCAAATCGCGGAAGGCATCATTCAGCCAGACCAGCGCTCCAACTAATAATGCCCCCGGTGTATCTTCCGCCTCAATTACCGAAGATGGAATAGTGGGACAATACTGGTGGATGCTGCTATTGCTCGCCGGACTGCTCATCGTCGGCGCTTTTATATCTACTTTTAAATATTTGAAAAGCAGGTAGCTTTTTAGCTAAAAAATTTCCACAAAAAAGCCCCGGTCTTAAGCGACCAGGGCTTCAATGATTTTCTTATTAAGACCAGCGTCTAAATCTTGCCGAACTTTTCCTCCAGAGCGGCTTTATCGAATATCTTGCCGGTGACTTCCTCCGGCCTGGCGGCCGCTAGCATCGCCGGGTATTTCTGCCAGATTACCGGCTCCTCGAAGTCGCTGATATCGCGCCCCTCCATGAAGCCCATCACCACCTCGGTCTTAACGAAGTAAGGTCGGATGCACGTAACGGCGATGCCAGTTTCCCGCCGCACTTCCCGCGCCAGACCCATGGTGAGTCTTTCCACGGCGGCTTTGGTGACACCGTAGGCGATATTCATACGTATCTGTTTAGCCAGGATGGAAGAAACATTGATAATCATGCCGCTCTTTTTCTCTATCATGTGCGGCAGGACGACCTTGGAGCAGAGGTAGGTGCCGTCCAGGTTGACGGATAGGATAAGACGCCAGCGCTTATAAGTCATCTTTTCGAAAGAGTCCTGCGAAGTGACTCCGGCGTTATTTACCAGCACGTCAATCTTGCCGAATTTCTCCAGTGATTTATTGACGACATTATTGACATCATCTTCAATGGTGATGTCGCCGCCGAGAGAGAGTGTTTTTCTCCCCATCGCCTCGATTTCTTTGGCGGTCTCGGCCAGCTTGCCGTCATCGGTCACGCGGTCGCAAACCACCAGGTCGGCGCCGGCTTCCGCCATCCCCAGCGATATCGATTTACCCAGTCCCTGCCTTGCTCCGGTTACCAGGGCAACCTTGCCTGCTAATGGAAGTGCCATAATTAGCCTCCTTATTGTGTAAGTTACAAATCACAAATAACAAATAACAAACCGCCGCACTCCTCCTATATTACCACCAAATACTTGCTACTTTTTTATATCAACATTCCGTAATCGAGCGGGAAGAGTCCGGCCGTCTGGTTCTTGGCGGCGTCGGAGGCCAGGTAAAGGGCAATCGCCGCCACGTCGTCCGGCTGGCCGAAGCGCCCGATGGCCGTCTGCGCCAGCATCCTGTCGTTAACGCCCGGCATCTGCAGGAATGGGTCGGAGAGCCGACTGTGCACCCAGGCAGGAGCGATGGAGTTGACACGGATATTCCACTTGCCCCATTCCTTGGCCATGACGCGGGTCATGTGCATGACGGCCGCCTTGCTGATGCAGTAAACGCCCAGTGTTTCCTCCGTCCTGACACCCATGTAGGAGGTGATATTGATAATGCTGCCCCCGCCCTGCTTTTTCATGATGGGGGCAATCTGCTGGCACAGGAAGAATGGGCCCTTGACGTTGACGTTCATCACATTGTCCCACTGCCATTCTTCTACGTCCACCAGGGGCACCATGAAGCTGGAGCCGGAGCTGTTGACCACGATGTCGATACGCCCGCACTCCTTCATGATAGCTTCCACCAGCGCCTTGATGGTGTCCAGCTTGCCGAGGTGGCCGGCTATCCCCAGGACCTTGCCTTTGGACTTAGCGGTAATTTCAGCCGCGGCTTTATCCAGGTTCTCCTGCTTGCGACTGCTGATAACGACGTCCGCGCCGGCGATGGAATAGGTCTCGGCGATGGCTTTGCCGATATCACCCGCCCCACCGACTACCAGGGCTACCTTACCTTTCAAAGAAAATTGAGATACGTCCATGTATCACTCCTTATTTTCTATTTATACCTTCAGCGGTATGTGCCGCCCTATTCTACTTTGATAATACAGGCGTTTGCCTGTGCTAAGCCGCCGCAAATAGCGCCCATGGCATAGCCTCCACCCCGCCTGTGCAGCTCGTACATCAGGTTCATGATGAGCCTGGCGCCGCTGGCGGTGTTCGGGTGCCCGATGGCGATGGCGCTGCCGTTGATGTTCAT
>JAFGHK010000062.1 GCA_016930185.1 Dehalococcoidales bacterium
ACTTTTACCGCTCAACCACCATCCAGCGAGAGCGCCACCGACGATGCAGGTGACGATATAAAAGCCAATACCGGTCAACCTTAGCGCCGGTACCCATTTATTCATACCGACCTCGCTGGACCCAACCTTGAGTATAATAGCAGAATCTGTTACCACAGGTCAAAATTTATGGCGTTTTTGATATAAGACTTTAGATATATTAAAAGTCTAAATAAGCACAGGGCAGTAAGTTAATATCCAAAAAATCCTTATAATAAATTATTAGCGCGTTGACCCGGATGGCTAGTTATATTCTCTTGCCTGTGAAAGGAGAAGTACCGAAATCGCCAGCCTTGACGTTGCCGGAGATATCATCGCCGGATACCTTGCCGGTATAGCCCAGCTTCATGCTACCCATGGGGCTGGAAACTTCCGTTTCCCAGGCGACATCATCGCCAGTAACAGTGCCACCGCTGAAATCCATCTTGCCGAAGCTGCTTTCCATAGAGCCGCTCAATTTATCGCCGTCGGCTTTGAGAGTCAAAGTGGCTTCCTGTTTACCCATGGGGGTATCTATTTCAATTTTGTAGGTGCCGTGAACAGCCATAAAGATGCCTCCTTAAACAACAGTGGAAGAGAAGTGATAACGCATATTAGCATCATGAATTGTGAATGTCAAATACGGGACTTCTTGCGAGTGAAGGCTTTTTTATGATAGATTATGGGTGAATCCGCGGGGCCGTAGTTCAATTGGGAGAACGTCCCGACTGCATCGGGAAGGCAGGGGGCGCGGATTACTAAAACAAATGGGGCCGTAGTTCACTTGGGAGAACGTTTGACTGGCAGTCAAAAGGTAGGGGGTTCGAATCCCCCCGGCTCCACCATAAAGGTAATATGATTACCTTAAATTTGCTCGTCTTTCGGAAATACGAACGGGAGGAGCTGGATATCCCATCCTTCATCCTTAAAAAAGAATGGTGACGTTGATAATTTTTGGCGACCTTCGTCTGCAAGGGCTGCCAGCGAAGTAAGGTCATCTTTCAATGCTGCATTGAAAACTCTGACGATTTCAGCGAAAGTCCAGAAAACCAGCAGCTGAAAGTAGGCTATTCTGTCGCCTTTGTATTGTTCAGCATCTCCCTCTGGATGGTTAATCCAGAATAAAAACTTACCACCACGCATTTCAGCCTTTACGTGCCAGCGCAACATCAGAGGTGAAAAGTGGGCATATGGTTGCACTGACTTGTTTAGGCTTCTCCAAAACTCAGTCCAAGATTGATTCCATAAGCCTGTCAAAGGTGCTAGGGGCCATACTTCTTCTTCAAGGATTTTGCGTATGTCCCCCTGGCTGATTTTCTCATCATTCCATCGTTGAAGTATCGCTACCTTATTAGGATTATGGCAGATGGAAATAGCAATGATGTTAAGCGCTTCAATAGCGTGCCTCAACAATCCCACAGCAACAGCATGAGCGCCTCCCTCATTTGCCATGCGGGATGCTACCACAGATTCAAGGCAATGTTTACCTGCATAGTGCGCAGTATATTGAAGTTGTAAGTCCTTCACAGGTGGTTCTTTTACCCAGTGGCCACGTACCACCCTTGCTAGAGCAATATGTAAAGGTTCAAAATGTTTGGCCCAATATAATGGGTCTCCAATGTTTTTTGAATTCAATCTTACACCTCATCGCAAAGCCGAGTCTGATAATCTTAAGCAGTCCATTAGTACTCTCCTATTCTAACTCTGGTGATTATCAGAATCAATCGCCTCTCCCTTTTCTATCCTAGCCCAGAGGAATCGTCAAAAGCTCTCTTTATTGCGCAGTTCGGGTAAGCAACTCCTCTAACGCCGGAATGAGTCCCTTCTTCTCGAATAAAAGTTCGGGGACTGTCCCCCAAAGCCCACCAGAAATACCGTGTATAGCGTTTATATACTCCGCAGCGAGTTAAACAAACGTTATTACATCGGGTCTACAAAAGACATAAAATCAAGGCTATCGCGGCATAATGCCGGTCATACTCCCTCAACAAAAGCTTATCGCCCCTGGGGGTTGATTTATTCTGAATCGTTTAGTGATTTAAAAGACGCTAGAAAAAGGGAACGAGAGATAAAAAGCTGGAAGAATACCAAGTACATGGTTAAGGTGTTAGGCTTGGACGAGTAACTCGGGAGAACGTCCCGATGTCATCGGGAAGGCAGGGGGTTTGAATCCCCCCGGCTCCACCAGATTTTCACACACAAACCCTTGAACTATACTTAATTCAGGGGTATTTTTACTTTTTTTAATAGATAGCCCCTATGGAGTTTGACAAGGTGATAAATTTCATATAGGCTATTTTGTACTCCGGGTATAATAATTATTCGCTTCTTCGAGGGAGTTGGAGACTTATGGGAAGAAGCAAACTAAACTCGAAAACAGAGAGGGAGCCGTCCGAGCTTCTCGTATTGAGTCGTATATCGGCAGCACTTAGCGGACTCTGGGACCTTGACGCTATTCTCGGAGTAGGGCTGGACAATACCCTCGACATCATGAACGGCACCATCGGCGAAGTCCTTCTTATCGATGAAGATACTGGAGAACTATCCCATGTTGTCCACCGCGGTTTGAGTAAAGAATTCTTGGAGAAGGTGCGGGTTAACGTCGGCGAGGGCATTACCGGCAGTGTTGCCGGGAGCGGCAAGGCTATCCTCCTTGAAGACATATCGTCGGACCCGCGTGTGGCGCACCGTGACATGGTGACGAGTGAGGGGCTAAAGGCATATATTTGTGTGCCTTTGCGTGCCAGAGACAGGGTGCTTGGTGTCCTTAATGTTGCCAGTCGTGTACCCCGTAAATTCACCACCAGTGACATGCATTTGCTCTACGCTATCGGCGACCAGCTTGGTATAGCCATCGAACACGCACGATTATATGAGCGCTTGAGAAAAGCACGAGAAAGACTGCGTAAGCTGGCACAGCAAAATCTGGAAGCGGAGGAGGAGGAGCGGAGAAGAATCGCCCGGGAGCTGCATGATGAGACCAGCCAATCTCTCTCCGGGATAGCCCTGCAGCTGCAGGCGTTGATAGAGATGGCCGAAATATCAGGCAAAGAAAACACCGAATATGTAGCCGGATTGAAAAAAGTGCAGGCCTTGACCGTGCAGGTGCATAAAGAGGTAAGCCGTTTGATATCGAATCTCCGTCCGGCTCTACTAGACACGCTTGGCCTGGTGCCAGCAGTCCGCCAGTACGCCGAGACCATACTGCAGCCCCTGGAAATGGAGTTTAGCGTTGAAACCAAGGGGGCCGAAACGAGATTTACGCCTGAAGTCGAGGCGGCCTTTTTCCGCTTCATCCAGGGAGCGGTAGGTAATATCGCCCAGCATTCCAAAGCTAAAAAAGCAACTATCATGCTGGAATATAGACCGCAAGAGTTTGCAATCACCATCACCGACGACGGCCAGGGATTCGACGTTTCAGAAATTACCGATGTCGAAGAAAGCGGGAGGGGCCGGGGGCTGTTCAGTATGAGGGAAAGAATCGGTTTTCTGGGCGGCACCAGCGGTATCGAGTCCGAAACAGGTAAAGGGACTATCGTCTGGGCCAGGGTGCCCATAGGCCAGGAATTTGAGTATGCAGAAGATAAGAGTTCTGGTAGTTGACGACCATACCATAGTGCGGGACGGCATCTGCGCCTTACTGTCGCTGGCGGGTGACCTCGATATAGTGGGAGAGGCTACAAACGGCAGCGAAGCCCTGGAAAAGGTCGGCGAACTTCTGCCCGACGTGGTGCTCATGGATATCTCCATGCCCGTCATGGGGGGACTGGAAGCCACCAGGAGGATATGCAAGGATTTCCCCAAGACAAAGGTGCTTGTTCTCACTCAGTATGATGATAAGGAGTATTTCTTCCCGGTAATCGAATCCGGCGCCTCCGGGTTTATCAGTAAGGCAGCGGCCTCATCCGAACTTGCCGCCGGGATACGTTCAGTCAACCGGGGTGACTCTTACCTCTCGCCGTCAGTTACCAGGTTACTGGTTGAAGACTATCAGACAACGGCTAGGCAACGTTCCAGTCAAGACCCGTATAAACAGCTTACAAGAAGGGAACGTGAGGTATTTAAGCTGCTGGCGGAAGGACACAGCACCCAGGAAATAGCGGAGATTCTGGTCATCACACCCAAGACCGTCGACGGCCATAAGACCAACCTCATGGCCAAGCTGGGTGTCCATAATCGCATCGACCTGGTGAAGTACGCCCTGCGTAAGGGTGTAATAAACATCTAAAACTTAAATATATCTTTATCTGCGGTTCAATTAGAGGCACTAAATTCCTCTCTATAGTCTATCCCAAAATTCACTAAGAGCGAATACTCGTATATTCAAGGGTTGTATTTGTCTATTTTTAGGGTAAATTCCCTATTTCCCATCTATGTAATGTGCTTTATAGTGACAAATATAAAGGTGCTTCCGCTGAAAGGAGGCTTAAAATGGTAAAAAAGCAGACGATTCTAATTGTAGATGATGAAGTTGAATTTGTAGATGAGTTGAAGGAAACCCTGGAAGGTGTGAACTACATCGTCGCCGCCGCCTACGACCGCGAACAGGCTGAAAAAATGGTGCGTTCTCACGAGCCGGATATGATTGTGCTGGGCACCATCATGCCCCGCGGCGATGCCTTCCAGTTCCACAGGTGGATGAAGCAGACATTGGGTTTCAGCAATCTGCCTATCATGGTCATCAACGCTCCGCCGGAAAAGCAATTGCTTAAGGGCTGGAGAATGGACGAAGGCATGCAGATGGACGCCGAAGATTTCCTGGCTAAACCGGTGGAGTCGGCTTCTCTAATACCACGTATCAAGGCTTTGCTGGACCGGGCTACCAAGAAAATCAGGATATTAATTGTGGACGACCATGCCGTAGTCAGAGACGGCATAAAATCGGTGATATCTCTGCAGCGTGATATGCAGGTAATCGGAGAGGCGGTCAACGGCAAGGAGGGACTGGAAAAGACCATCGAGCTCGTGCCGGATGTGGTGGTGATGGATATCGTGATGCCGGTGATGAACGGACTGGATGCCGCCGCAGAAATCTGCCATAAATGCAAGGCGGCCAAGGTGCTGATGCTGACGCAATATGACGAGCAGGAAAACGTCCTCGCCAG
>JAFGHK010000063.1 GCA_016930185.1 Dehalococcoidales bacterium
ACCCTGCCCGCCATGATACAATGGTCGAAAAAACGCAAGTACCCCTTCCTGTTCTTTACGGAAGCGTCCATTAATCTCGCCGATGATGAGGAATTGATGGACTTAATGTCGGAGGCCGGTTTTAACCGCGTCTTTATCGGCATCGAAACCCCCAATGAAGACAGCCTGGTGGAATGCAATAAGTACCAGAATACAAACCGCGATATGGCAGCTGCGGTGAAAAAAATGCAGAACCACGGTTTTGAGGTGCAGGGAGGTTTTATTATCGGATTTGATAGCGACCCTCTCTCCATCTTCAAGAGACAGATTCAGTTTATTCAAAAGACCGGCATCGTTACCGCTATGGTCGGCCTGCTCAATGCCCCCAAGGGCACAAAACTCTACCAGCGCCTTGAGAAGGAAAACCGTTTGCTTAAAAATTTCACCGGGGATAATACTGACTTTTCCATCAACTTCGTTCCCAGGATGAAATTAGAGACTCTCATCGAAGGTTATAAGCATGTCATGGAAACCATTTACTCGCCGCGCTATTACTATGAAAGAGTCGTCGCTTTCCTCAAGGAATATAAACCGAGAAGGGCCGCAGGTATCTCAAAACTTGAGCTCTATCACGTTGTCGGTTTCTTCAAAGCCTTCTGGTATCTGGGCATCCGGTATAAAGGCAGAAGGTATTTCTGGCGACTCCTCATTACCACGCTCATTAAGCGGCCCCGCCACTTCGGCATATCGGTAGGCCTGTCTGCCTCCGGCTTTCACTTCTATAAGGTCGTCGAGAGCTACAATGAAGTACTTGTCCAGCTCCGCCAGCAGGAAGCTTAAGCCCCCCGCCCCTTTACCCCCCACTGCTTGCCCTTCGTAGCTTTAGCGTAGGAGGGTCATTGCGAGACTCGACAAAGTCGGGTTGTGGCAATCTACATCTCCCGACGTCATTCCCGCGTAAGCGGGAATCCAGACCCCTTTTCCCCCTTTTGTCATGCTGGAGTCCCAGTTTATCGGGACGAAGCATATCGGGGTGGGGCAGGGGTTTCCTTCACTGAACCCCCTCCGTTATTCCCAACCCGCCTATCCCGTACTTCAGTCGAGGATTGGAAATCCAGCCGAATTTGACAAATGTATTCATAGGAGTATAATTTTAATTACCTTACATAATAAGGGGGCAATACCATGTCAAAGGAAGAAGAGGAAGATACTTCCAAACCTATTCCAGACCAAATATTTGAAGAAATGATTTCCGATGTTCGAAAACACCCTGAATTCGACACTGAATTGGTAAAAAAAGTTGAAAAACTTTACGCGAACGGCGGGTTACAGAAGGCTACAAAAATCATTGAGACTATAATACCCGAATTAGAGTCATAAAATGAAAATATTTGAATTAGACATTGAGAATGTGCGAGGAATTCCAAATCTATCATTAAGACCTGGTGGGAAAAATCTTGTTGTCTGGGGATTAAATGGGTCGGGTAAGAGCGCAGTTGTAGATGCCATTGATTTTTTATTAACGGGTCACATATCGCGTTTAATTGGTGAGGGTACAGGTGATATATCGTTAGCCAAGCATGGACATCACATCCTGCATAAGCAAGAAGAGGCAATGGTACGTGCTTTAATAAAATTA
The DNA here is from genome assembly GCA_016930185.1 of Dehalococcoidales bacterium. Taxonomy (GTDB): domain Bacteria; phylum Chloroflexota; class Dehalococcoidia; order Dehalococcoidales; family RBG-16-60-22; genus RBG-13-51-18. The sequence continues at coordinate 1,619 of JAFGHK010000063.1, forward strand.
GATTTAGTAAAAGAACCCATTGAAATAAAACGGCACATGGATAAGCCTACAGATGTTGAGATAAATTGCGAAAAGGATTCGAAGGAATTTGTTGAATTTGTCCTTTGGAATGCCCAAAGAGGGCAGCATGTACTTGCTCGGCGTGAAATTTTAAAGTATATACACTCGGAAGCAGGAAATCGAGCAAAAAGAATTCAAGAATTATTAAATTTAAGTGATATTGAGAGTATTAGAGGCGCTCTTGTTTCGGTAAAACATAGAGCTGAGGAGGAAAATCGTACTTCTCAGCATGGTGTTAAAGTGGCAGAAGCAGCTATTAATCAAACGGTGGGTGAGAAGAGTTTTTCACAACAATCAATATTAGATTATTCCAATAAAAACCGAAAAACACTTGGAGGAAACGCTCTTACCAAGGTAACAACTATAAATATTCAAAAAGATATTAGGAAGCCTGCAGACTCGTCAAATGTGATAGGCATGAATAGTGCACAATTTGATAGAGTGCTTGAAAACGTTAATTCAGAAATATCCCCTGAACAAAAAGAAAAAAGAGCAATAATCGATAAAAAATTAAGGAAGATTATACAGGAAATAAGATCTGACAAGGATTCGCTGAAAAAATCTGCACGACTTCAATTGACTCAAGCAGGAATACGACTGATTGATACTGATGGTAGTTGTCCTCTATGTGATACTCCTTGGAAACCAGGGGAGTTATTGAATTATTTGAAAGAAAAAATTAAAAAAGGAAAGCAAATTGCCGAGAATAATGAGGCGATCAATGAAATGTGCAATGAACTTTCAAGTCATTTCGAACAACTTAGTTCCAGTTTAAAAACGTTGATACAGGCAACTGCCAAGATTGAGTTGGTACAAGAGAAAGCCTTACTTGTGGAATGGTTGAAACAACTTGAGGGATTGTCGGTCTTAATAAATAATCCGATAGAAAAATACCCAATACAGGAAGAGGAAATTGATATAATAACAAACTTAAAGGCATCCAAAAAAATAGATCAAGTTTTGGTCAATATTAAAAAGGTCGTGAAGGAAAGAGTTCCTGACCTAACCCCAGAATTAAGTGCTTGGACATCATTAGTACAACTAACCGAGAACTTAAAAGCTCTGGAAACAGCAAAAGTTAAACTTGAACAATCGAATAAATATTTGAAGAGAGCGACCATATTACATGATAGTTTTCATACTGCGAGAGATAAAATAATGGGTGTTCTATATGACACAGTTCGAGATAGATTTGTAGAGTTATATCGACAACTTCACAATGAAGATGAAAGTAAGTTTACGGCAGTATTAAAACCTGTTGGTCCAGCTTTGGATTTTGAGGTAGACTTTTATAACTGTGGGAGTCATCCGCCACATGCCCTTCACAGTGAGGGGCATCAAGATAGCATGGGAATTTGTTTATATTTGGCATTAGCCGAAAATTTGAACAAAGGTTTGATAAACCTAATAATCCTCGATGATGTAGTTATGTCTGTTGACAACGAGCACCGGAAGAAATTGTGTAGTCTTCTGTCCACATCTTTTCCGGAAAAGCAGTTCATTATAACCACACATGATAGAACGTGGGCTAACCAATTGAAAGCTGAGGGGTTAGTAAAATCGAACGAACTAATAGAGTTCAATAATTGGAATATCGATACTGGGCCACAAGTTAGTTATGACGTAATTCTATGGGATAAAATCGCAGAGTGCCTTGGAAAAGGAGATGTACCGAATGCCGCTTTTTATCTAAGAAGAGGATTAGAATCTTTCTTCTGTGAAACATGCGACTCTTTAGAAGCGTCAATAAAGTATAATATACAACAGAAATGGGAACTAGGTGACTGGTGTCCAGCGGTGTTGAAACAATATCGTAATCTGGTCAAACAGGGGAAAAATGCAGCGAATTCATGGTCAGATGAAGAAGCCTTAAAAAAATTAGATGAAAGAGAGAAAATTTCAGCAGCGATATTTGAAACAAGTCAAGCTGAACAGTGGAATATTAACGAGGAAGTACATTATAACAGTTGGAAGGATTCTCAAAAAGAAGATTTCTATCCCGTTGTAGAGGCATTCAAAGATTTATGTAGTTTGTTTGAATGTAGTAAATGTGGCTGTAAGCTAAAAGTAGTATCTGCTGATAAAGAAAAAACAAACGTCCGGTGCAGTTGTGGAAACGAAAATTGGAATTTAACCGAAAAAAGAAAAAATTGACTATTATCTCAATGTGACTAAAAATGTTTGTCCCCTCCCCCCGCGCCATTTTCCCCTTCACTTTCTCCCCTTAACCCCCCTATAATAGGGGAGAGACAGGGAGATTCAATACTGTAAGCTATCAACTCAACATAACAATTTAACATAACACTATAAAACGCAAAAACGAACCAGCTACGGCCCAAAGCTAAAACAACAAAAAAATTTTTCCCGAAAACAAATAAAACGAATAACCCTGAAGCTGATTAGCTATGGAAAAATCTTGAAAAAACGAATAAAATCTCGTCCCTTCCTCTTAACCTCTCCCTTGATGGGAGAGGAATGAAAAGGTGAGGGTGTCCTAACGGTGTGGAGTGGAGGTTTGGTGCTTGTATCTTGTGATTTGTATCTTACGTGCGGGGGTGGGGGTTTGGTTATTGTCCCTTGCTTCTTGTATCTTGCCTGCGCTTAAGCAGGTGTTCCCGTGCCTGCTGTATGAAAGCCTCGAACCTGATGCCCTCGCCCGGGTCCTTCGTCCCCTCCACCACCACGTTCAGCACCGGCAGCCCGTAGTCCTGGCGGAACTGGTGCAAAAGCAGGCTCACGATTGTCCCTGGCATGCACCCGAACGGTATGATGTTCACAACCCCGTCGAACCCGTGCTCCGCGTACTCCACGACCCTCCCCATGCTCAAGATGGCCTCCCCCTCCACCGCCGGCGACAGGTACTTATGCCCCCGTTCGATTATCTTCTGCATCGGCAGCTCCCGCGTGAACAGCTCGATAGAGTCGTCGAACTGCCTCCGCAGCCGCTCCACCGTCGTCTCCATCACGATTTCCGTCAGCTTCTGCTTCGTCCAGTCCTTCCAGCCGCCTTCGATGCGATGGCTGTATCGGAATTCCCGCTCGTGGTCGATGTAGTCGAACCACTCCTCGATTGGCGGCACGCCCACCTGCGACCCCAGCGTCTCCAGCTTCTCGATAAGCCCGTCGTTGGCGAACCGGTTGCTCCTCACGAATATCTCCCCCACGATGCCGATTCGCGGCTTCGGCGAGCTCGTGTCTATCTTCACCGACTCAAAGGCGTGTTTGGCTTCGCTTGACAGCTTCTCCAGCACACTCACAGACTGCCCCACGTTCTGTATCAGCCGCTTCAGGTATTCTTCATAGACGGCGTCTATCTCGCCCGGGTTGACCTCGTAGGGCCTTCTTTCGTGCGTCATTTTCATCATGGAGTCCAGGATGATGAAACCCTTCCAGGCGTTGAGCCGGAACCCCTTGCCCATCGATATCATGTCCTTGTGGTAGCCCCCGGTCTGGTCGAATACCAGCACCGGTACATTGGTGAGTCCCAGCTCGTCGAGTATCAGCCGGTGCAGCCGGTTATACTGCCCGAAACGGCACGGCCCGCTGGCCGCCGGCATGAAAAACGCCGACTTCTCCGGTTCGAAGTCCGGCGCCATCGTCCTCTTTACGATGTCCCCGGTCGTGATGATGCTGGGGTAGCATTCCTTGCCCGTCGTGTACTTCCGCCCGATTTCCAGCGTCTGCTGGTTCGACTCCGGCAGGGGTTGGGCGTTTACCCCCCCATGGCGCATCGCCGCCGCCAGTATGTACCCATGGTCTATCATGTACGGGATATAGACGATACGCTCGTTGGCGTGGTTCGATGATATGCTGATGTGCTGGATGTATTTACTCGTGCCCTGTGTCTTAGCGTTACGTATCGTGTCGATGAAAGCCTCGCACCGCGTTATAACCCCTGCGTCGGCGGAATGCTCGTCGATTTCTATCGTCAGGAAGGGTTTGCCTTCCGTCTCTTTGCTGAAGAACTTCAGCAAATAGGAGTCTGGCCCGCAGTTAAAGTTCGTTACGTACAGCCCGAAAAGCCGCTTGTCCTGCGCAATCATTCTGGCCGCGCCCAGTATTTTCTGCCCGGCTTTCCAGTACATGTTCGGATGTGCTTTAATGACCTCTCCCGCCAGCGACTGTAAAGGCAGGAAGTCCAGCGGTATCGCCAGCATATTCATGTCCCGCAGCTTTTCCGGGATATTCAGCGTCATCGCCTCGTCGTAGGTGTTATAGGCCCTTCCCACCACCACGATTGCTTTTTCATCGGGCTTTAGCTGGGAGAGTATTTCCTGCCCCCGCTTCTGCTGCCACTCATTGAACCTGTCGTATGCCTCGAACCCTGCCTGAATCGCTTTATCTATCAGCGCGTTCGACTTTACACCGGCTTCGCGTGCCGTTTTCTTTAGGTTTTTCTTCAGCCATTTTCTGCCCCTGTCCGGGTGAGTGACCGTCCGCAGCACAACCGGGTGCTTGCCGTTCGAATCATTCAGGGCTTCTCTGATATGCGTGCTGCTAAGCACGAGGTAGGGCAGACTCTGCGTAAGCGGGCAGTTCCACGACTTTTTAAAGTCATCGGATAGCTTCTCCATAGTGCACTGCACCGGCATGAAGATATAGTCTGGCTTCTTTTCCAGTAGGTTTAGCATGTGCCCGTGCGACATTTTAATGGGCAGGCACGGCTCCTCCACGATATTCTCCACCCCCTGCCGGATAATGTGCCGGTTGGTGGGGTCGGAAAGCACCACCTGGAACCCTAATTCGGTGAAAAACCCTTTCCACAAAGGATAGAGTTCATGGAAGAACAGCGCTCTGGGGATGCCTACGGTCTTGCCGTTGGGTTTGTCCGGTTTGTCTTTCGGATATGTGTTCAGTAGAGCCTTAGCGCGTTCCTCGAAGAGGTGTGGCATCTTGGATAACTTCCTCTTCTCCTTCTTTTCCGTGCTGTCCCACTTGCCGCAGCGCGAACCGTAGAAAAGAGGTTTCTCCCCCTCGAATACCACTTTGTGGATTTCACACCTGTTGGAACAGCTCTGGCATTCGAACGAGGAAAGCTCATACTTCCGTTCGGCAAGGTCGAATCCGCGGAAACGTGTCTTTTTACCGCTGGCTTCTATCTCCTCTTTAGCCAGCATGGCCACCCCGATAGCCCCGAGGATGTCATGCTGGGGCGGCACATTCACTTTCTTGCCCAGGATGGCTTCAAAAGCAGCCTTAACAGCCCGGTTAAAGGCCGTCCCTCCCTGGAACAGGATATGCTCGCCGATTTTACGGTCTTCGACTACCTTGGTTAGGTAATTCTTTACCACCGAGTATGCCAGCCCGGCCACCAGGTCTTTCTTGTCGGCGCCGCGCTGTTTGCAGTAGTTCTGCTGGCTCTCCATGAAAACGGTGCAGCGCTCGCCCAGGTCCAGCGGGTGTTTTGACACTAGCCCCAGCTTCCCGAATTCTTCCTTGATACTTATTCCCAGCTTTTCCGCTTGCTCTTCAAGGAAAGAGCCGGTACCGGCAGCGCACACCTTATTCATCGCGAAGTCGATAATCGTGCCGTTTTGCAGGCTGATGTATTTGGCATCCTGCCCGCCTATTTCAAAAATGGTATCTACTTCAGGGAAGACGAACGAAGCGGCTTTAGCATGGCTGGTAATTTCGTTATGGATAACATCGGCGCCGAAGAACTCGCCGGTCATGTACCGCCCGGAGCCGGTGGACCCGGTGCCCTTGATAATTACGCTGTCTCCCAGTTCCTGACCGACCTCTAGAAGACCCCGCTTGACGGCCTCGATTGGCTGGCTGGCGGTCATCAGGTAGCGCCTCGCCAGCACCTTGTTATCTTTATCAATCGCGACCACGTTGGTGCTGATAGAGCCTATATCCACGCCGATGTAGGCTTCAACAGATTTACCGGCATCCGGTTTTACTGACTCGATATCAATCGGGTAATCGTCTCCTTGCAGCGGGGGTAGCGTAACAAACTCATATTTGCGACTGGTAATATAATCTTTCAAGCGCTGGATAGCGTTTTGCGGTAATGTGCCATTCTCGCTGGCCAGTGCCGCACCACTAGCCCCGAGGACGGCAAAGTGTTGGGGGATTATCAAGTCATTTTCTTCTAGTTCCAGTACTTCCAGCAGGGCCCGCCGTATGCCTTTATTAGCTGCCACACCCCCCTGGAAGGAGATAGGCTTGCAGAGGTCACGGCCCCGGATGACCTGTCCTTTATAGTTCCGTATCATCGCAAAGCATAAACCGGCTACGATGTCATGGACTGGAGTGCCCACTTGCTGCAGGTGAATCATGTCGCTCTTGGCGAAGACGCTGCAGCGGCCGGCTACGCGGGGCGGGTGTTCCGACTTCAAGGCAACGTCACCGAACTGCTCGATAGGGATACCCATGCGCGAAGCTTGCTGGTCGAGGAAGGAGCCCGTGCCGGCTGCGCAAACACCGTTAATGGCAAAGTCGCTTACTTTGGGCAGTTTCTCACCGGGCTCTTTTTGCAGGACGATGAGCTTGGAGTCTTCACCGCCTATTTCAAGCACCGTTTGTACTTCGGGATGAAAATGGGCGGCTCCGGCTGCCTGGGCTGTAATTTCGTTTACGAACGGTATATCCAGCAGGGACGCGATAAGCTGCCCTCCCGTGCCGGTGGCAGCCGCCGCTTTGAATCTTGCTGGCGGGTGTTTTGCCAGCAGCTCCTCTAAAATTGCCAGGATGGTTTCGACGGGCTGTCCTTTAGTGCGGACATACCTCGATTCGATGATATTGCTATCATCATCAAGGACTACTGCTTTAGCGGTTACCGAGCCTATATCAATACCGAGTTTCATGTTATAGCATTTAGAATGAATTACACATAAATAATAAGTGTACTGCTCTATATTATAGCCTTATGGAAAATGTGTGTAAACTAGAGAGTAGTTTTGGAGGTGAGGGGGAAGCCGTAATGCCCCTTGTCAGCTTCCCCCACATTTGAGGGAGGAGGGGGAAAATGTCTTGCAGGATTTACATCCTGCTTCCGAAATTCTAAGACTCTCCGGCAATATAGATATCGTACAAAATACCTAAATTCGTTGGTTTATCGGGCAAATATGGGAATGTTAAAGCCGAAGTTGCAGATATAGAGGGACTATTTAGGGTTTTTATTGAAGGGAAAAATACAAGTCTAAGAGGATACTTAATGTCCTGGTTACATTAATTAGTTTTGTCGTTTCGGCCTTGGGGCCGGACGCGGTGTTAAGCCGCTTTTCGAGTTCGTCAACTAGGTTGGTTATTATTTTGCGGAGGTCTTCGGTGTCGTTTTTGTTTTTAAGGGCTGTAACCTGTGTTGTTACTTCCGGCGAAGCTACATCCTTGAGCTGACTCAAAGCCATGGATAGATTCAGGTCTTTCAGTCCCTGCAGGACACCCCTGACCTTTTTCCCTTGTTCCTGTCTATGGCGTTCCTGTTTGTCGTGCTCTTCCTGCTGCCGGGTAAATTGTTGTGAAAGACGCATCAACTCATCGATGCCGCTCTCTTCTTCTTCTGGCATTTTATGCTACCTTGATGACATGGCTGGGGAGGAAGGAGTTGAACCTTCACTTACGGATTCAGAGTCCGCTGTCCTACCATTAGACGACTCCCCAATACATATAAAATTATATCATGTAGTATTATCCGGAGACAATAATTATGTATTCTATTGACACTATCCCTGCTACGGAGCTATTGTTATTACAGAAAGGGGATTTCCCGTGCCGGATATCGCTGAACTTCAAAAAACACTCGGCGTCTCTTTCAAACGGCCTGCCTTGCTGGAGCAGGCGATTGTCCATAGTTCATATATTAATGAAAATCCCGCTTATAATTTGGGTCATAACGAGAGAATGGAGTTCCTCGGCGATGCCGTCTTGAGTTTCGTCGTTGCTGATAAACTATATCGGGAATTCCCGGATTTTAGTGAAGGCAGGATGACCAGGCTGCGCGCGGTCCTGGTGCGTGGCGATACCCTGGCTAAAATCGCCAGGAATATAAAGCTGGGCAATTTTCTTTTAATGGGCAAGGGAGAAGAATCCAGCGGGGGGCGTAATAAAGCAGCCAACCTTGCCGGAGCGCTGGAAGCGGTAATAGCTGCAGTTTATCTTGACCTTGGGGCTAAAGCTGCCGCGAAAGTGGTTCACGGATTATTGGCTAAAGACTGGCAAAAACTCACCAGCCTGGAAGCTGATATCGACTATAAATCAAAATTGCAGGAATTCACACAGTCGAAATACCAGTCTACGCCGGTGTATCGTCTGGTGTCTGAAAGCGGCCCGGACCATAAAAAAGTGTTCCAGATAAAAGTAATTATTAACAAAAAGACTATTGCTGCTGCCGAAGGAAAGAGCAAGAAGATGGCGGAAACGGAGGCAGCTCGTTTAGCCTTGCAGAAACTTACTGACGACTTTACGGTGTAGTTTCTATTTGGTAAACTGCATAAGAAGTACCTCAAATGCCTTAGCGAGGTGTTATTATGGCTGGTCATGGAGATTATGCTCATCGGGAAAAGAAGAAATCAAAGAAAGACTCTAAGAAGATAGCTCCGATTACTGTGACATCTTCGCCGGTAGAAGTAGAAGTTGTCAGGAAGAAGCGGAAGCCCAGGGAGGAAGAAGAGGAATAGTCCTGCCTCGTCAGGTTTAAAAATCTTTCGGGGAGAGGTGGCTCATGGCGGATATGGCGTCGCTCCGGGCGACTGTGCAGGGTCGTGTGCAGGGGGTCTTCTTTAGGGCCTTTGTTGAATCAGCAGCCGAACGACTAAACCTGAAGGGTTACGTGTGCAATCGGCCTGATGGCGAGGTTGAGGTCTTGGCGGAGGGAGAAAAGCCTGATTTGGAAAAGTTGGTTGAAAATCTTAAGCTTGGACCACCATCTGCGAGAGTGGAGAAAGTGCTTGTTGCCTGGGGCGAATATACCGGGTACTATTCAAGATTCAGTATCAGGTATTAACTCATCCACATTTTACAGTCAGGCTTCGAGTTCTACCTTGGCCGACTTAATCAGGTCAAGGTAGCTTATTTTTAGTCCTAGTGTATCGGCTACCTCGCGGTCCGCGTCATAAGGCTCCCCGATGAAAATTTTATCGTACTCCTCAATTTCGCCTTCGTTCGGGTCCTCTATGACGGTGAATTTCTGCCTTGCCTCTACAATACCCAAATCGAAAGGCAGTGTAAAATAAAGGTCGGCTAATACTTTATCAATTCCAAGGCTATACAGACTCTCCCAACCTCCCAGAGTATCCCCGCTGTACTTGCTGCTGGGCAGCAGCGAAAGCAAATTGGGTATAGTAAAGCTCCCGGAGCCGTTGTAAGTCTTTAGCGGGGCTACGGTTATCAGATAGTCGCTGGACAGTATTACATTAGGCACCCAGAAAGTCGGCACGGCAAAAGGCTTGGGCAGGGGATTATCCACCTCTACGAAGATGCAGTCCTTTACATCCAGCGTCAGTACGCGCGGGAAATTATAACCGAGAGCTTGGTAAATAGGCCTGGTTGGTACGCCGTATGGTGTTCCCTCCAGTAAAATTATATCGGCATCACTAACCCTTCTGATGCTGGATATAATCGCAGCCAGCATCTCGGCACTGGTCGAAACAGGGTAGGGTAGCGGATAAGACGCGGTGGGCTTTATCAGAACACGCCGCGCTCTGGCTACGACCGAAGGTACTTTAAATACAAAATCCGAGGTATCAAAAATCAATGTTTCCTCCTCAAGGATACATGTAAATTTTTAACTTCACCGTTATTCTTCAAACCGGGTATCATGGCGGTAAGTGTGCGTGTCAATAGTCCTTCCAGATGAGGACTCACCTGTGCAGGTACGCCGTTGATAACCACTTTCAACTCATTGACGTTATTTGGGGAAAGTATCGTTTTTTCGATGATATCGGCTATTCCAGCCACGTCATCATGAGAAAATTGCGGAACGCTAACGTCCAGCGGTTCGTCGGTCACTACCGCCAATAAAAACTTGGGGTCGGTCAGTAATTCCTTCCCCTGTCCGCTGCGGTGGACTTCTATCTTGGGATAATTGCTGCTTTTAAATCCTTCGGTCAGCAGGATATCAAAATCCCACAGCACGAAATTGGATATATCCTGTGGGTCGAAGTAGTCATCCATGCGTCGGTAAATCGCCAGGTGGTCCAGCGAATTGATAGCAGATAACTCGCTGCCTGCCTTGGTAAAACGCCAGGTATCCTTAGCAGCAGTATCCAGGTCATCTTTATGGTGCGAGTGCTTGACGATAGCCACCTTATACTCCCGCTTTTTAAGCTCGGCAATTAGTTTTTCCAGCAGAGTTGTCTTGCCGGAGCTTGATTTGCCTACTATAGATATAATCGAACGCATATTATCGTTTCCGCTAGATATTTACTTCTTCATTCCAGTCCAGCATTAGCGCCTGGACGGTATCGCCTTTATTTACTCTTTTAGTATCTTCCGGTATAATCACCAGGCCGTTAGCCAGGCTCATGGACGAAAGTATCCCCGAGCCCTGCGGGCCGGTCAACCTGGCATAGTAGTGTCCGTTACGTTTCTCGATAATTGCCCGGTCGTAGATACGCCTGCCGGCATTATTTTTAATTGTATCTTCAATAATCACGTCTATTGAGGGTTTGGCCAGGTTCTGCTTGCCCATCATTTTCAGCAGGGCAGGCCGCACGAAAAGCTCGAAGCTGACCATACAGCTGGTGACATTGCCCGGTAGTCCCAGATGGGGTATGCTTTTTGCCTTGCCGTTCCTGTCTTTGCCTTTTATCTTCCCGAAGGCCAAAGGTTTTCCCGGCTTTACGCGTACTTTCCAGAAGACCATTTCGCCATCCCTGGCCAGGATATCCTTCACCATGTCGTAATCGCCCATGGAGACCCCGCCGGTCGTCAGCAAAACATCTGCATCCTGCACCTGCTTCAGCTTTTTTACCAGTTCCTTTTCGTTGTCGCGTGCTATCCCCAGCATTCTAGGAATACCGCCGTAACGTTTGACCAGCCCGGCGATGCTATAAGCATTACTGTCGTGTATCTTGCCTTCGGGCAATGGTTTATCTAATTCTACTAGCTCGTCTCCTGTTGAAAGAATCGCTACAACTGGACGTCTGATTACTTTGACCTGACTCCGCCCGGCGGAAGCCATCAGTCCTATTTCCTGTGGTCTGATAACGGTCCCCTTTTTCAAAGTTGTCTTACCTTGAGCAATATCCTCTCCCGCCAGCCTGATATTCTGCCCGGGCTTTGTCTCGGCGAAGATAGACACCTGTCCTGGTCGCTGATTTGAAGAGGCATCTTTATTCTTTTGGTCGTCGGTGTCTTCAAACTGCACCACACTATCGGCGCCGGAGGGTATAGGGGCTCCGGTCATAATACGGATTGCAGTCCCCGGTACCACTTCTTTTTTAGAGATACCTCCGGCCACTACCGTATCGGTTACCTTGAGTGTTATTGGCGCTTTTTCATTCGCCCCTCTGGTGTCTTCCGACCGTACGGCAAAACCGTCCATGGCGGAATTATCCAGAGGCGGCACGTTGATATTAGAGACAATATCCTCGGCGAGAACCTGTCCCAGTGCTTCCATGATGGGGACAGTCTCCTCCTCCAGCACATTAACCTCGGCGAGTATCTTTTGCAGCGCTTCTTCAACGGTTAGCATTACTATGTGGCTCCTCTAGCTATCGATTTCGCTTTTTCCAAATCTTCAATTGTGTTGATGTTAAAGAAACTCAGGTGTTTCGGGTCGAATCTGTCTATCTCCTCGGCTTCTATAAATTTGACCTTGACATAGTCAAATAGTTCAATAATTACTTTTTTGCCTTGTTCCAGTATTGAGTTAATGGGGCTAATGCAGTTTTTTGAATATATGGCATGCAACGGCTCGTATAATTTATTAACACGCGGTAGTATAAAATCATAACCGTCCGCAACCTTTATCATATATCGCAACAATGGCTCGTTTAAAAATGGCATATCCGCAGCCACAACAAGATTATAAAACGAATCTGATTTTACTAATCCGGTATATATACCGCCTAAAGAACCTTGCCCGGGGAAAATATCATTTACAATTTTTACTTTTATGTTTTTAGCTATACGGGTAAAGGCCCTCTCTTTCGCTGTAACTATTATTATTTCTTTGCTGATTGGGTCTATGAGGGATATTGCTTTTTCAAGCAGACTTGTGTTGCCGATTCTTTCTAATATTTTGTCGTGACCGAAGCGTATGCTTCTACCACCGGCTAGGATAATACAGCTTATATCCAAATCGTCTGCCTGTTTTTAAACGCGAACGTAACCCCCTATATACTATTCTATCATAAAAAGTCAAGAGAAAATAGATGTAGTTTTTACGCTTTTCGGATTTGTTTGACTCGGGGATATTCCCAGTTCGTGTTATCGATGACCATATCCACTACTTTAGTAGGGGGATATTTCTTCATATATTTTACCTGCGCCGGTAGGTATTTTTCATCGTACTTACTTACATTTGCCTCTGAATCTCTTATAATAGCCCGTCTTTTGCTTTCTTCCAGCGGGATATCGAGGAACACTTTATAGTCGATATATGAGTCTAATTCTTTCCTGAATAAAAATACTCCTTCAAAGATTACCATCGAATCTCGGTCTATTGAATATACCCTATCGACTTCATATTCATCCGTATCCGGGTCCAGAGCCTTGAGGCTTAATGATAAAGGTTTTTTTTCTTTGATAGGGGAAAGTAACTTCTCGATAATCAGACCTGTATTAAAGCTGTTATTATAGTAATTATCTGCTTGGTCGGTGCCGGAATACCGAATCACCTTCGGGTTATGAAAGTCGTCCAGATGTATTAACTGCGTCTGGTGCCCATTTGTCTTAAAGTAAGTCTCCAGTGCCGATGCAAATTCCGTTTTCCCCGCCCCGTCAATCCCGTTTATCCCGATGATGAAAGCTTTATCTTCCCGTTTTCTCTGCCTTATCTCTTCCTTAATCCTCTCAAAAATCGGCAGTTTACGGTCGAAGATAAAAAGAAGTTCGTCGAATTTATCAATCGAGATATCCGCCTGCTTAGGTTCGTCTCCACCGTATCCGAAGAGAACTCCGATGGACAAAGAATCCGTATCCCTGGCAGCCTCGATATCGTGAGACCTGTCGCCGACCACCGCCGCCGTCAATCCCCCGAATTTTTCCTTGATTTTCCTGACAAGTTCCGGCTTGGTCAGATTGTTATGCTGTATGCATTCTATATAGTCTAAGTACTCCCTGATGTTCAATGATGACATGACTATATCAAGGTACATTGCGGATGCGTTGGTATATTGCGCCAGCTTATAGCCGCGCTTTCTCAAGGTTGACAGCGTTTTCTTTACGCCAGGGTAAGGCTGTGCCATGTCGCGGAATGTGCCTTCATATTCTTTACGCACCCTTTCCCTGACCTCATCAATAGACAACTTGCTATCCAGCGGCGTGATGAACTCGTAAAGACTGCCTTTAGCTGACGCCGTTGTTATCCCGAAGAACTGATTGATATCGTCCGGACTGAACTTTACCGGCCACCCCAGTTTGTTAAAGGCTCTCTTTACCGACTCATAAACGGCGGGAAGAGAAGGAATGATTGTCCCGTCCATATCAAAGATAATCAGGTTGACGTCGTTGGGATTTATCATCAGGTTTTTCTAACGTAAATATAGCGCAATATATGGGTATGAGGACCGCTGCCGTGGTTTTCAGGGTCTTCCATAATGCCCGTTTCCAGTATTTCCATGTTCTTGAAGTACGCCTTGAGGTCATCTTCATCAAAGTAATGGACAGGGCGGCCGGGCTTGCTTTCAAAAGTGTTTTTCTCTACTTGTTTGCCTTTGCCGTAGCTTTCCTCTTTTTCCGAAAAGACGGTGAAAAACATAAGCCCCTGTTTCTTTATCCTCCTGACGCATTGGTCGATAAAAAGTGGCCGGTCATAATCACGGAAAAAATGGAGTACACTGTGACAATATAAAGCATCATAATTGTGTGCAAGGAAAGACATATCAAGAACGGTATCGTTAAATATCCTGGTAGCCGGGTCGAAACTGCGCGCTATATTACAGGCTTTTTCTGATATTTCAACACCCGCTACTTTGATGCCGGACGCCGAAAATAACCTTGTGTTCCTGCCGTAGCCTGACCCTGGCACCAGCAGCTTCTTGACATCATGGTCTTTAAAGAGCTGCAAAACGTATTCGGCAGTACGACTGGGTGTTTCGCCCCAGATTTTATCTTCCGTTATAAACCTGTTTTCCCAGTATTCGCTCAAACGACTCTCAATTCTATAAAGATTGTTTTAACACGATTATCTGTGCAAGGCTGGGTAACTTACCGGCTTTTAGCTCGATTATACTTTCCTTCGAGCGGGTCACGTTGCCTTTGTCCTTGAGAAAAGGCTCTACATCGGAGATGGGGAAATTGATTTTTTCTGTCTTGTAATGCATGGGGATAATCACTTTAGGCTTGAGTTGCTCGCATACTTTCGTTGCTGTCTTGGCATCTATAGTAAAAAGTCCCCCCACCGGAATAATTAAAACATCCACCCTCCCGATGGCTTTTACCTGGTCGGCAGAGAGCTCATGCCCCAGGTCTCCGGCGTGGCAAATGTTTACACCGTCTATACTAAAGCAGAATATCCTGTTTTTGCCTCGCTGGCTTCCCCCTTTGTCATCGTGGGCTGCTTCAACGGCTTTTATGTTTATGCCCTTAACCGATTCACTGGTCTTGACTATTTTAGGTTTCCCGGCCACGGCAGCTACGTTGTTGTGGTCGCCGTGTTCATGGCTTACGGTCACTATGTCCGCTGTTTCCTTTATCGCGCCGTGCCTTAGTCCCTCCGATGTCTCATAGGGGTCGGTTAATATACGTGTACCTTTGTCCGATATAATTAAAAATGCAGAGTGGGCTAAATATTTGATTTTCATTTACGTGCCTCCTGTGCCCTTATTTTTTCGCCTGTGCCAGTACGAAGTTCACCAGCGTCCTGACCGGTACGCCGGTCGCCCCTTTAACCAGGTAGCCTTTATCTTTATCGGTATCACCGGTGAAATCTATATGCACCCAGGGAGTCTTGCCCACGAACTCCTCCAGGAACTTGGCGGCGGTAATCGCGCCGCCGTATCTATTGCCGATGTTCTTGATGTCGGCAACATCGCTCTTGATGAATTCTTTATATTCGTCGAACATAGGCAGTTGCCAGGCAGGCTCGCCGGCTTCATTGGCGGCAGTTATAATCTTGTCCAGTAAAGCTTGGTTGTTGGTAAAAGTTCCGAAAGTTATCTTCCCCAGTGCTATCTGGCAGGCGCCGGTTAGTGTGGCCGCATCAATTATGGCCTTGGCGCCGGTTTTAACGGCGTAGCTCAAGGCATCGGCCAGTATCAGCCGTCCCTCTGCGTCTGTATTAAGCACCTCGATAGTCTTGCCGTTCATGGCGCTGATGATATCGCCCGGTTTTAAGGCTGTGCCGCTGGGTAGATTCTCCGTTGCGGGTACGAATGCTGTTACGTTAATCGCTGGCTTTAATTGTGCTACAGCATACAGAGTTGCCAACATAGCCGCTGCCCCTGCCATATCCCCCTTCATATCCGCCATGTGCTCCGAGGGCTTGATGGAAATGCCTCCCGAATCGAAGGTGATGCCCTTTCCGACCAGCCCCAGGTCAATTTCACTGGATTGACGGCCTTTATAACTCAAAACGATGAACTTGGGCGGCTGCTGGCTCCCTCGCGAGACTCCCAGCAGTCCTCCCATCCCCAGCTCTTTTATCTTATCTTTATCGAATACTTGTATTTTAAGTTCGTACTTTTTAGCAAGCTGACGTGCCGCGTTGGCCATCTGCGTCGGCGTCATGTAGTTGCCCGGTTCGTTGACCATATCCCGCGCGTAATTAGCAGCTTCTGCTATTATTTTCCCCTTGGCAATGGCCTGCTCGATTGCTTTTTTACCCTTGCCGAATATCGTCAGTTCTTTTATCTCTCCGAAGTCGTTTTCTTTTTTTGTCATGTATCGGCGGAACGTGTATAGACCTAATGCGGCTCCTTCAGCCATCGCTTGGATGGCATCATCGGTTTTTATATTGTTGATACCGTCTCCCAATATAACGCTAGCTATGCGGATGACACACTTTCCTCGTAGGTAGCGGCATGCCTCAGCTATAGCACCGCGTATTTTATTAGTTGTTAGCTCCTGTTTCTTACCCAGCCCCAGTACTACAACCTTACCAGCCGTCAATTTACCCATGCTATGGAGTAACGTAATCTCATTAAGCTTGCCCTTGATATCTTTTTGTTTTGTAAGGTTTGAAATAGCTCCGCCCAGTTTTTCGTCTATATCTGCGGCGACCCCTTCGGGTTTCTTCGCGCCCTCGTGATGAATGATTATGATAGCGTCGGTCTTGCTACTGGCTATATCTCCGGTAGCGGCTTTAATTTCCATTTAAAGGTCTCCTTTCATCGCTTCACTTCTCTCACTACTTTATCGATAACGGGTGTAATATCCTGTGAGGTGCCCACGCTAAAGTGTTTTCGGCGTATTCTTTCTACCCTTGGTTTCATTTTCTGATATACTGCCCAGTCTGCATCAGAATTATCATGAATGTTTTTATTTTCCAATCTCTTTTTAAGTCTTTTTTGTACCAGCTCCGGCGGTGCCTTGACGCTTACCATTATCAACTTGGCATCAACGTTCTCGGCAATATTATAAATTCGCTCTCTGTATCGTTCCTCGAGATTGGTGGCGTCCAGTATAACTGGTATTCCTTTCTTAAGCAGGTCTACTATTAATTGATAAATGGCGCGGAAAAGACTGGCGCTCTCTTCAGCGGTATATTTTGGCTCTGGAAAAAGCCGTTTGCGTAGAGCGTCGCTCTCCAAAATGAGAAAGGGCAGGCGCTCCGCCAGCCGACGGCAGAAATATGACTTCCCGGTCCCCGGCAATCCGCTAACCACGATAATAGTGGGCTCAGCCTCTGCTTCGGGAAGTTCGATAAAATTGTTAGTTAACCAACGGGCATTGGTTATAACCTTCGGGGTTTTCATCCCTTAGATTATAAATGGTTTCACTCCGTTTGGCTAGATATCGGGGAAAATGGTTACGGATTTTCTTCCCCGTAAAAAGCTGCGCCCACGAGCCCTGGTCCTGTATGTACCCCCATTACAGGAGTAAACTCGGTAATGTATATCTCTTTGCATTCGAATTGCGATGTAATTCTGTCTTTCAGTATTACCGCTTCCTCGATGGCATCGGCATGCATTACGGCTACGTGTAATTGCTGACCTTTCTTAACCGCTGTATCCATTAGCTTCAACATACGGTCGAGGGCACTTTTCATTGTCCTTGGCAGACCAACCGTATGGGGTTCGGCATGGTTCAGCGTAAACACGGGTTTGAGGTTAAGTATTGTATTTACCAGCGCAGCAGCCTGGGGTACGCGACCGCTCCTCGCAAGGTAGTGTAGCGTGTCCAGCGCAGCGAATAGATTGACCTTCGACATGACGTTACCGACGATTCTCTTGACTTCTTCTAGTGAGTTGTCCAGCATAGCTGCTCTGGCGGCTGCTAGCGCAACCAGCCCCTGCCCGGCAGCGGCCGTCGTACATTCTATTACCTCGATTGTAACATCCTGAAGGGTGTTTTTTGCCATATCTACCGCTGTCCGCGCTGAATTGAACATTGCACTGAACTTGGCAGGTTCTGTCAAACAAAGGATGCTCCGTGCGCTGTGACTGGCGTTCTCAAAAGCTTGGAGGTAGGGAGTCGGCGATGAGGCGGATGTGGTAGGCATTTTTTTGGTACTGCGCAGCATGGTGTAGAATTCGGTGGGAGTGATGTCTATCCCGTCCCGATAGGTCCTCTCGTTGATTATCAGGGGAACGGGCACCACTTCGATATCAAGTATTTGTACCTGTTCCGGCGGAACGCAGGCGGTGGTGTCGGTAACGATGCCTACTTTTTTCGTGACTGCACCTCTATAGTGACACTTTATCTCGTTGAGGTTGTGCCGCTCTCTTTTTATTTTTAAGACGTCTTTCGAGTAGCAGAGGAATGAGTAGCACTCCCCACATTAACACCAGCAGTCCCAGGAAAGCCAGGTTAGTCAAATTACCTGTTGAGTGGTAGACTATTAGGCTTAACGTAACTAAACTTGGAGCAACAAGCAGACTCACTCTTAGCCACCGCTGTCGCAGGCGGATGAAAGTTGCGATGGTCAACGCAAGACCCATGAAGCTAAGCCCTATCCAGGGGGCGTAATAGTAAAGCTGCTCTAAGCTTTCTTCGGAAAATTTGCCTGACGGCGATATCGCCAGTACCCACCCGATGATTATTGGCAGCGGCAGTAGCATTAGTGAGCTTAATAACCAGTCTCTCTTTATCGTCAGGCTAATAATGCGAAAGAGCCACCAGAGCGCCAGCGGGAAATATACCGGTAAGGCTAGGAAAGACCACCCCCTGGGAAGATATAGCAACATCAGACCGACGATAAGTACTGGCAGCAGTGTGTACCCCAGCCACGGAAAGACCCAGGTAGGTTTTCCGTGAAACCAGCCGTAGACCGTCGTGGCGAGAATCAGTACCAGGACAAGTGATATCCAACTGGCATAATGCCACCAGTTGAGTACAAACAGCAGCCCGAAGAGGAAATGGGGCATTGAAGCTAATAGAACCTGTTTCCAACTGCCCTGGCTGTAGGCTTCATATATCTGTCGGGCGATTGGCTTGGTGTTGCCCATCTGCTGAAGGCATGTTTTAATCGCTTCTTTTCTGGACATACCAGAATCGGTGAACTCCCGGAGCTTGTCCTCTATATGCGCCTCGAGTTCACTCATAATAACGGTCTCATCTGAGTGTTCGAGTCTGGCGTCGGACCGGATGGTTTCCAGGTATTGAGATAAATCCAGTGTCATTGGTCTATCCTTTTATATCCCTTCGGTTTCCGGCTGAAGTATTAGTTTAACAGCCGCGAAGTAGTCAAGCCATTGTGTTTTTTCCATCGCTAGTTTTGCTTGCCCCTTGGCAGTAATGTGATAATAACGTCTTTGACGTCCGTTTGGCAACATTTCCCATGTGCCTATAATCAGGCCGCTTTTCTCCAGCCGGTGTAGGGCGGGATAGAGTGTACCCTCTTTAAATTTGAAATATCCTTGACTCCTCACCTCTAGTTCTTTAACTATCTGGTAGCCATACATGGGCTTTCGTTCCAGTAAAGATAGGAGGAGGTAGCTTGAACTGCCTTTTAGCAGATCGTGTTTTGACTCCATAACAAATCACCTCAATTTTGCTATTTACTTAGACATTCTATGTATGTCAATACTATCAGAGAAATTTTATCTTTGCAAGAGGCATTGTTCTGCTATTCAATCTATTTTACCGGGGCAGCCGATAGTCATTTTTTAAGTGTTATTAATCCGATTTTACCGAGCCGGCCAATGCCAGCACCGCGGCGATAGCACCGAAAACTATACCTACCCAGGAACCATCGATGAAAGAACCCAGCAGGACCCAGATTCCTAGAGAACAGACTGCAAGACTAAGTAATTTCACTTTATAATTGACCTCCCCTTTTTTCATTTTTCCCTGTCAAGGCTGCCCCGGCAGTTAATACCTAGAGAAACATAATACATAGATACTCTAGGTATAATATCAACAATATCCATATTTGTCAATCGTCGACACGGGAATTTTTAGTGCTAATAGTAATGGATTAGTGACGGATGATTCTACTTGAGACTACCCCTGAAAAATGTTATAGTACGGAATAACAGCTGTCTTGCCTGCGGGGGAGTGCCGGAATTGGCAGACGGGCTGGACTTAGGATCCGGTGCAGCAATGCGTGGGGGTTCGAGTCCCCCCTTCCCCATTTTTTATTAATTTAACACCCCTCCCATTGACAACATGTTTATGCCGCTCATACAATTATATTTAAGGGTAGCGGAAAATGGTTATTGTAACCGGGGCGACAGGACATATCGGTAATGTGCTGGTACGTGAGTTGATTGCTAGGGACTTGAGCGTAAGGGTCTTGGTCTTGCCTGATGACGATATACGTCCCATAGCGGGATTAAATGTAGATACCGTTTATGGGGATATTACCGACGTTGAGAGTCTTAAATCCGCTTTTAAAGGTGTTGATATCGTTTTTCATCTCGCCGGTATTGTTACCATCATGCCCGGTATGGCAGCTGTACTTGAGAAGGTTAATGTAGGTGGTGTGCGCAATGTCATCGACGCCTGCCGCGCCTGTGGCGTTCGTCGTTTGGTCTATACCAGCTCTATCCATGCCGTCGCCGAGCCCCCTCACGGTACTGTTATCGACGAGTCGCAGCCGTTTTCTCCAGAGCGTGTTCTTGGCGACTACGCCAGGAGCAAGGCCCGCGCTACATTGTTGCTCCTTGACGAGATTAAAAAAGGCGGGCTTGATGGGGTTATCTGCTGTCCTACGGGTGTTATCGGTCCCTGGGATTACGGAATTTCCAATATCGGTCAGCTTATTATTGATTTCGCCAGCGGACGTCTGAAATCCTATGTCAGCGGCGCTTATGATTTCGTGGATGTGCGTGATATTGCCCGTGGTCTCATTCTTGCCGCAGAAAAAGGGCAGTCGGGGCGTCACTATATCTTCTCCGGCGCGCAGGTCCAGGTGCCGGAACTGATAAAAGAACTGGAGCATGATATCGGTTATCCAGCGCCGACTTACCGCATACCGGCTGTTATAGCTCGCGTTGCAGGGGTGCTTGCCAGTGTTTATTACCGCCTGTTGCGGCGTAAACCTGTTTTCACTGCTTACTCCATCGATGTGCTGCGGAGCAACTCAATGGTCAGTTCGGCGCGGGCGCGCCGGGAACTAGGTTTTAACTCAAGGCCTTGGCAGGAAACAATTCGCGACCATGTGGAATGGTTCCGCACCGAGGGTATGCTCCCCGTACGACGCTAGTCTTAACTTGACACCCGCAACGTAGCCGTCTAAAGTATGGGATATCCGGTTTTATTAGCTTTTCTTTACGGGTAGTCATTTATTTTATTCAGCAGCGGGGAAAGAGGTATAAAAATGGATCTTCAATTGAAGGATAAAGTAGCGCTCGTTACTGGCGCAGGCAGCCAAATCGGCTACGGCAAAGCAATATGCCTGACCTTGGCCGAAGAAGGTTGTCACATTATCGCTGCCGACATTGATTTTGAAGGGGCTAAGCGAACGGCTGCAGAGGCGGAGGCTTTAGAATGTCGGGCATTGGCTATTAAAGTCGATGTTACTAAAACGGTAGAAGTAGATGCAATGGTGGCTCAAACGATTAATAAATTCGGTAAAATTGATATCCTTGTTAATAACGCCGGCGCCAGCAGCGAGTTGCGCCCGTTTATGGAAATGACGGAAGGGGACTGGCAGTTCGATATCGGCGTGAATCTTATCGGTCAGATGCGTGTCGCCCGCGCTGTACTACCTCATATGCTGGCCCGCAAGTACGGCCGTATCATCAATACCTCTGGAGGGCAGGGTATGCCCGATATCTCCATCTACGGAGCGGCTAAGGGTGGTGTAGTGCAGTTCACCAAGGCTTTAGCCAGGGAAGTCGGTGATAAAGGAATCTTTGTTAATGCTGTAGGTCCTGGACTCGGTAAGACCGGACTGGTCTGGCGCGCTCCAAAAGAAATGCTGGAAGGAGAAAAAGGAGCCTCTATGCTCAATCGACTCTGCGAGCCGGCTGACGTGGCGAATGTGGTAGCTTTCCTGGCGTCAAATAAATGCAGCTACATGATGGGGCAGCTCGTCCAGCTGGGCACGTCTTAGTCCTTTATCAGTGAATCCCAGGGCGTTTCCATTTGCGGTACCGGTATCTCAATTAGGACAGGGCGGTTGGCTTTAAGAGCTTCGCCGAGCTTTTTACCCAGCTCCTCACGTTTTTCCACCCTTATCCCTATGGCCCCGAAAGCCTCGGCGAATTTTACATAATCGGGGTTGTGTAACTTATCACCGATATACCTCCCCCCGAACTGCCGACGCTGGATGCCGCTGACCGTCCCGTAGGCGTTATCGGTGAAAATAAGAGTAACCACGTTTATCTTTTCCTGTACGGCCGTGGCCAGTTCTGCGGAGGCGTATGAGAAACCACCATCCCCGCATATCGCCACTACGGCTCTGTCCGGGTTGGCTACCTTTGCGCCGAGAGCAGTTGGGAAAGCAAAGCCCAGCGTACCGAAATATGAGGAATCTACATAGCTTCGTATACGATTGACCGGGTAGGCGATGTCACACCAGTGACCGATGATAGTTACGTCCGGCACGATTATGCTGTCATCCCCAAGTGCCTCGTGAATTATATTGATAATAGACATTTGTAAAGGCCCAGCTTTTTCCAGCTTTCTCTTCAGTCCGTCGCGCAGACGGGTAATCTCTGCTTCCTGCCAGCGGCTTGCGTTTTTCTTGTCAAGCGTCTGCAACAGGGCCTTAAGTGTTAACCCTGCATCGGCGGAAATTCCTGTCTCGATACGGTGGTTTTTCCCCAGCTCTCCGGCGTCGCAGTCTACCTGGATTACTTTTTGTTCGTATTTAAGTTCGAGTTGGGTGCTGCCGGAAGCTCGCAGCCGACTGCCCACCACCAGAATGGCATCAGCTTCTTTGAAAAATGGATTGAGCCATAGAGTGAAATTGCCCCCATAAAACGGGTGGTCGTACGGTATCAGCCCCTGTCCCTCCGGTGTCATGACCACTGGTGCCCTTAGTCGCTCGGCCAGTTGCGTGATTTCTTTGGTAACACCGGCTTTGACCGCCCCCCGCCCCGCCAGAATAATCGGGTGTTGGGCGCTGACCATTGTTTTTACTACTTTTTTAATATCCTCCGGTTCCGGCGGAATTGGTTCCAGTCTTTCCGTGCTGGTGAATGTCATTTCTC
The DNA here is from genome assembly GCA_016930185.1 of Dehalococcoidales bacterium. Classification (GTDB taxonomy): domain Bacteria; phylum Chloroflexota; class Dehalococcoidia; order Dehalococcoidales; family RBG-16-60-22; genus RBG-13-51-18. Next base: position 24,550 of record JAFGHK010000063.1, read on the forward strand.
CCCGCTTTGACCACAGGTCGTAGGGAACTTCTATTTCCGTCGGTTGGGGCCGCTGGGTCTTAAGCTGGCGTAGGGCGTGGCAGAGAATATCCGGGATGTCCTCCGCCCGTGTTGCCCGGCTACAGTATTTGGTAAGGTAGCGGAAGATATCGATTTGCTCATCAAGTTCGTGAAGGACTCCCCGGTGGAAGCCTATGTGCTGGCTTTCTATCTGCCCCGATATCAGCAGTACTGGTGCTGATGCAGCGTAGGCTGTGCCGATGGCGGCTGCCGTATTTAGAGCCCCAGGACCGGGCAATACCATGGCTACACCTATTTTACCGGTGGTCATTGCGTAACCGAAGGCCATATAGGCGGCGGTCTGTTCGTGGCGGGTGGATATCCAGCGGATGCTTTTATCGCGATATATAGCGTCCAGCGCGTCCATAATCTGAACGCCTGGCAGCCCGAAAATAACCTTTGTTTCCTCACGGACTAATAATTCTACCAGTGCTTCGGCCCCGCTCATTCTAGTCATAATTAGCCTCCATACCGTATATGGGCTTGTGGTTATTATTATAGTATAAATCGTTTAACCAGGTAATAAGCAGAAGTCAAGCACTCAAGGATATTCCATTAGTTAAAGGGTTTTTTAATAGAGCCTACTAACCGCATGCAGGTATAAATTGATGGCAAATATATAATATTTGCGGGGGAATTAGGGTAGGATTAACATTGGCTGGAGCTTTTCAACTGCGTATCTATTTATCTGGGGTAAGAATTCTTATAAGAAATGTCTTATTAACCAGGTTCTTTATAATTTTGATTTGAGCTGTCTCCTGTGCTAGGCGGTTACGACGGTAGTCAACCCACCTTTCTATTTCTGTGTTAGCTATACCTAGCGACTGTGCTATCTTGATCGTTTCATCTGTAATCTTCTTAGTATAACCTGTATTCTCTTCAATTCTAGCCCGCACCCCACTAGCGATCGCCTCCATGTTACTCATTAGTATCGTTTCTGTATTAAAGGGTGAACTTTGTGCAATGCTCGTACTAAAGTTGTCCATATATACTTGCCTTTCAAAAGTATGTTGATTATATTTGAAAGGATACCTTTCTATTTTTATGCCCTCAACAGGTTCTCTGTTTCCTCCGTGTGTTCTTACTCTTCAAAAGGCCAGCCTTTTACGGGCATGTTGAATTTTTCCAGGAATGTCTTAAAATCATTTTTATCAATACGATAGTGTCCGCTTGGCAGACGGAAAGCCTTTAGCCTTTTACTCTTTATCCATTCCAGCACGGTGCTTTTACTTACCTGGCAATAGGATGCGATGTCTCTTGATGTTAGTCTTGTTATTTCGGGTCTTTTTTTAGCTGGCACGGTTGGACTCCTTTCCACCGATGCGGCGATGTGTTGTTTGTTTTTTGTGTTTTTAACGAAGTTTGCGTATTATACATATAATAGATATGGCGTGTAACAAATAAATCACAAAAAATGAGTGAATTATCACAAAATAATCACAAATATTGTTATTTTATATTTAGATATCACAATCAATCACAGTCTCTCTGATGTGATGCATACTCATTCTTGTTTGACAATGCGTTATATTGTTGATAATATAGTATGTCTGGAACATCTTTGTGATGAGTAGAAAAAAAGTAAATCAAGACTTCGTGCCTGAATTCGGCATAAAACATGGTTCCCGCTCCGGTCACAAACCGGAGTCCGGCATCGTGTTAAAGAGTAAAGTCTGGCTGGAAAAAGACGGCAAGCTGTTCATGGGCTACGGCAGGGCAACGTTACTGGAACGTATCGACCAGTTTGGCTCAATATCTGCCGCCGCCCGATCGATGAAATTGGCCTACCGCAATGCCTGGCTTTGGGTGGAAGCTATCAACCGCCTGGCGCCTAAACCGCTAGTAGTAAAGTCAACCGGTGGACCGCGTGGCGGCTACGCACGACTGACAGAGGAAGGCCGCCGTATAATCAAGGAATACAAGGAAAAGCGCGCCAGTGTCCGTGAGGTTATTGAGAAAAGGAAATAAAAAAATTTAACTCTGCGCTATATTGACGATAGTATAGCGTTGCGCGTTGTCTGAATTTTACATGTGGGGAATACGAATTGCCTGCCTCATACCAACCGTGAACTGAATCTTAGTCTGTGGAAAGGTTGAGCAAATGTTCAGGATTTTAAAAGGGGCCAGCGGTGAGAGGGTCTTCCGCACAGCCACGATAAGCGCCCTGGTGCTTTTGGCGCTGTTTTTCATCGGAATTATCGTGTCCCTGCTGGCTTACACTAAGTGGGATACCTTTATATCGGCTTTAGGCTCCAGTGAAATCCTCTCCGCTATCAAGTTGAGCCTGATGACCGCTACGATAGCCGCTGTTATATCCATGCTGATTGCTGTGCCGGTGGCTTATGCTATCTCTCGTTCGAGTTTCCCGGGCAAAGACATTGTCGATAGCTTGCTGGACCTTCCCATCGTCGTCTCGCCGGTAGCCCTCGGCGCTGCCCTGCTGGTCTTTTTCAATACTCCCCTCGGCTCCGCCATCGACGATAATATCCTGAAATTCGTTTTCTCCGTACCTGGCATCGTCCTCGCCCAGGTTACCGTCATCAGCGCGCTGGCTATCCGCCTGCTTAAGTCCACCTTTGACGGCATCGACCCACGTTATGAGCAGGTCGCTCGTACGCTGGGGTGCAGTAAGCCGGAGGCGTTTTTCCGTGTCACTTTACCCCTGGCCAGGGACGGTCTTATAGCATCCACTCTGCTTACCTGGGCCCGTGCCGTCGGTGAGTTTGGCGCTACTGTCATGCTGGCTGGCGCCACGGCCATGAAAACGGAAACCCTCCCCACCGCTATTTTCCTGAGTCTGGCCTCGGCTGATGTTGAAAAAGCTATCGCCGTAATTTTTGTACTGATATTGATTGCGGTAGCGGCTTTACTGATTATCCGCAAAACCGTGGGTAGAAGGTATCGTGTATGATAGAAATTAGGGACCTTTCATTGCGTCTTGGCGATTTTAATATTCAGGATATTAACCTGTCTATCCATGACGGTGAATATTTTGTTATACTGGGTCCCACCGGGGCGGGCAAAACCGTCCTTCTTGAATGTGTGGCCGGACTTCATCGTTTTAAAAAAGGAGCGGTTTTTTTTAACGCTGCTGATGTCACCCGCCTCTTGCCCGAGGAGAGGAGCCTCGGTTATGTCCCGCAGGACTATGTACTGTTCCCTTTTCTCAATGTTTTCGATAATATCGCCTTCGGCTTGAAGCAGTTTAAGATTTCTGCTGCCGAAATCAAGAAGCGTGTCGATGAAATTGCCGGTATCTTGGGTATCACGCAGCTGCTTCGCCGTGATACTCGTTCTTTAAGCGGCGGCGAAAAACAGCGCGTGGCTTTAGCCAGGGCTCTAGCCCCTTCCCCACGCACACTCCTCCTTGATGAGCCGCTTAGCGCCCTCGACCTGCGCACCGCCAGGTCTTTGCGACTTGAACTAAAGCGTATTCACCGTCAGCTGGAATTGACCACTATCCACATTACCCATGACCTCACGGAGGCTTTGGAGATGGCGGATAGGGTAGCCGTTATCCAGGACGGGTGCGTGGAGCAGGTGGCGGAACCGGAGGCAATGCTCTTCTATCCCGATGGCGATAAGGTCGCCGATTTCATCGGCTCGCCGAATATTTTAGATTGTGATTACTGTCGAAATCTCGGCCAGGGGGTTATGGAGGTTGGTTGCGGCAGTCTTAAGCTAACTGTTGCCCATGAAGGAGCCGATATTAAGAAGGTTGCCATTTTGCCACGCCATATCTATGTCTCCGAGACCAGGCCGCCGGGCTTGAGCGTTAACGGATTTCAAGGCCTGATATCTACCATCGAGTCTGTCGGCAACGTCGTGAAAATTACTATGGATGTAGCCGGGAAAAAATTGATGTCGGAGATACCTTCATATATCTTTGATGAGATGGACCTGGTCGTGGGCAAAGAAGTCTTCATTATCCTCCGTATGAGACGCATCCGTATTTACGAAAGTAACCGATAAACATAAACTAAATTTCTGACAAGACTCCCTGTTTTTTTGCTAACCCTTTACTCTTTTTTGCGTTATAATACTAAACGACGCCCATAATTCAGGAGGGTAGTATGAAAAAGAGTATGTTAAAAAGAATGTTATTCGGACTTCTGGCTCTAATGATTATCTCGCTCTTGATAGGCTCAATTGCCTGTGGCGGCAGCAGTGAAGCAGGACCTTATGAGGGTACGTCGGGTATGAATGATGGCGTAATTATGCCCCAAACGACTCTTGCTGCCACCACAACTCATGCACCTGTTCCTACGATAGTCATGACACCGCCTGCGACAACAACGCCTCCCAAGGTTATCAGCCCGGAAAGTAACGGCGGTGTATATTATGATATCGCCGCGACGACCGACCGCATGGTAATTCGTTCCGCATATTTGACTATCGTAGTCGATGATGTTTCCACTTCGTTGCAGCAGATAAATAATTTCGCCGAGTTATACGGCGGTTATGTAGTTAACTCCAGTATCAGCGAAGATAGGAACAGGCTCTATGCTTATATCAGCTTTCGGGTGGACTCCACCCGATTCAATGATACCTTACAGGCGTTGCGAGACATGGCCGCCGATGTGAAGTCGGAGTCTACTGCGGGACAGGATGTGACGGAGCAGTATACCGACCTCGCGTCCAGGCTGCGTAATCTTGAGGCAAGCGAGGCGCAGCTGCTTGAGTTAATGAACCAGGCTGGTACCGTAACAGAAATCCTTGCCGTCCAGAAAGAACTTACCAACACCCGCGAGGATATTGAACTGATCAAAGGCCAGATGCAATACCTGGAGCAGAGTGCTGCCCTGTCTTTGTTCACTGTGACTCTGGAGCAGTCAAAGCTCGTCGTTGAATTCGCTGCCGATTCTCGCACAGTAAAGGAAGGCAGCGGCATCCAGTTTTATGCTGATATCTCCGGCGGTTTCTCGCCTTATTCTTATGAATGGGACTTCGGTGACGGCGATACCAGTACCGATGCCAATCCTTCCCATGTTTACGATGAAGGCGGCGATTTTACCGTTTCGCTTAAGGTCACCGATGATAAGGGGACTTCAGAGACTTATACGAGAGAAGACTACATTTCCGTCCTTCCTGGTTGGGGTGCCGGTACTGTCGCCGAGAGTGCCTGGAACGCGCTGGTCAGCTTCTTCCGCGGCGTGGGGGCTTTCTTTATCGGACTGGGAATATTCAGTCCGTTGTGGATAATAATCCTGGTAATCCTGTACTTTGCCTGGTGGCGTCGTCGTAAGAAGAAGAGTTCTTGAAATCAGAAAGGCATCTATTAAGCAAGAGGGGGGCATTTGCCCCCCCTCCCTTTTTACCCCGGAGTGTTTAGTTTTTTTATTAGTTCTTCGTTTCTTATCCCATTGAAAAGAATAACTTTTTTACGGCTGGTCTCTCCTTTAATAATGGCTATGGATGATTTTCTTACCCCCAGCTTCTTTGCCAGTAAATTAACTAGTGCTTTGTTGGCTTTACCCTTTTCCGGCGCTACGGCAACCTTAACCTGTAAAATCTCGTCTTTGTAGCCGGTTATTTCATTGCTACCGGCATTAGGTGTTACTTTTATCGCCACCCGGATACCCGGACTGTCCTTTTTTATTCCCAATTATATCTCGATGCTGGTTAGAATAAACTAGTCTTCGTAGTTCTGTTTGCGTCCCAGTAGAAACGCGATTGCGCCCAGGATAAGTATAATTGCCGCATACATCCAGAATACCCAGGTAAGGTTATCGTGAATTAGACGGTCCGATGTCACCTCAAGGATGTCCAGAACACCGAGTACGGCGGCTATCCCACCTAAGGCCCCGAGAATCGCTGCTGTAAGTCCCATCTTTTAACCTCCTTGTTATTTATCCTAATGCTTTGCATGATATAATAATATTGGACTGTAAATATAGTATCGTTTGGAGATAATATAGCATGAAATTGATAAATAATCTATATTTCTACCCGGAGCAGGGGATGCTTGACTGTAATACCTATGTACTTAAAGGAATGCCCGGTATAATTATCGACCCCGGCAATCCGGATTACCTGGATACACGGGTTGCTGCGATGAATCAGGATGGCATAAAGCCCGAAGATATCGGCGTAATTATTAATACACACCTGCATATCGACCATTGTGGCGCCAACGAGGCGTTTAAGAAACTATCTGGAGCTAGAGTGGCACTGTATCCCGTCCAGAAAAAGAACTACCAGTTGGTTGTTGTTGACGGCGCGCGTCTTTTCGGCATAGAGCCGGGCGAGTTTACCGTGGATTATCTTTTAGAAGACCCCATCCTCAAGTCGGGCAATATTAAAATTGAGATAATTCCTTCTCCCGGCCACTCCCCTGACTCCGTTTGCTTTCACCTGCGGCAGGAGAAAGTACTTATCTGCGGCGACGTTATCTTCGAGATGAATACCGGCCGCGTCGACCTGCCCGGCGGCAACGCTGACGACTTAAAAAATTCCATTGAAGCCTTATCTAAACTTGACGTAGAATATCTACTGCCCGGCCATATGAGTATCGTGACCGGTGCTGAAAAGGTAAAGCAAAACCTTGAATTTGTCAGGAGTAATGTCTTCCAGTGGTTATGACCGATTTTCAGGTTGGTTCGTATGAATTAGGCCCCATCCGTCCGCCCAATGAGGCTTATTCGCTGCTTATCCGCGTCACCCGTAATTGTCCCTGGAACCGTTGCAAGTTTTGCCCTATTTATAAAAACGATAAATTCCAACTCCGCTCGGTTGATGAAATTAAGCAGGATATAAGTACCGCCCGGGCTATTTATGATAAAATCCTGGAGTTAGCCGGAGAATCGCCCGATAATGATGCCGTCCGAGAAGCTGCCGCTCGTGTTTATCATGATGCCCCTAATGATGCCTGCCGTAATGTCGCCCTGTGGATGTATGCCGGCGCTAAAAACGCCTTCTTGCAGGATGCCAATACGCTTATCATGAAAACCCCCGGACTTGTTGAAGTTATAAGGTTTTTTAGAGAAACCTTCCCCTGCATCGAACGCGTAACCATCTATGCCCGTTCCCACACCGCCGCTAGGAAAAAACTTGAGGAACTTGTGTCCTTGCGTGAAGCAGGTCTTTCCCGACTTCACATAGGGATGGAGTCCGGCTCTGATGCTGTGCTGGCTTTAATGGATAAAGGAGTCACTGCTGCCGACCACATAACCGCCGGTAAAAACGTTAAAGACTCTGGAATATCCTTGTCTGAATACGTAATGCCCGGGGCGGGAGGTAAAAAATTGTGGCGCGAGCATGCGTTGGAAACAGCCCGGGTTCTTAATCAAATCGACCCTGATATTATTCGACTCCGCACTTTAACTATTCAGCCGCGGATGCTTTTGTATAAAGATGTGGTCTCCGGTGACTTCGTCCGTTCTACCGATGAAGAAATTGTCGAAGAAATAAAAATATTCCTAGAGAACCTTGATTGTACTTCGCAGATCTTTAGCGACCATATGATGAATCTCCTGCCGGAAATAGAAGGCAAATTGCCGGATGATAAAGAACGGTTTTTAGAAATTATCCGTATTTTCCAGGCGTTGCCGCAACATGAGAGAGACATCTACAAACTGGGCAGACGGCTCGCCATTTATGATAAGCTAAAAGACCTTGATGACCGCGCCCGTCGCACCGAAGTTGAAAGTGTTCTTAGTCAAATAAAACCCGATGAACTTGATGAAGTGCTCTTCAAGCTGATGGAAAGGTATGTCTAATGTCTGACCGGGAATACGTAATTGGAGCGCTGTTGCGGGAAAAGAAACTGACTTTAGGCGTGGTTGAATCGGCCACTGGGGGGCTGATATCTCACCTTATCACCAATGTTCCGGGCAGTTCCAAATATTTTAAGGGTTCAATCACGACGTATGCCAATGCCGCCAAGAGAAAGCTGGTCGGTGTAAAGGCCTCCACCCTTACCCAGTATGGTGCGGTCAGCCCGCAGGTTGCCGTGGAAATGGCCGATGGCGGCCGGAAAGTGCTGGTGGTTGACATCTGCATCTCCGATACAGGCATCGCCGGACCGGGTAGCTCTACGCTGGAAAAAGGGTTAGGGCTATTTTATATGGGTCTGGCGCACAAAAACAGCACCTTGAGCCGTAAGTTTCAGTTCGAGGGCACCCGCGAGGAAATCAAGCAAAGCGCTGCCCAGGCTGCTTTAAACTGGCTGAAGGAATACCTAGTTTCGCTTTAGTTCCAACCGATTGCCATACTCTATTTTCTCTGCTATACTCTCACCGTATCTCTGAATAGATTGGAGAAATTCTGTGAAAAGAGTTGACGGGCGTGCCTATGATGAGCTTAGGCCTTTTAAGATAATCCCCGGTTACCAGAGCTTCGCTGAAGGCTCGGCGTTAATCAAGCTGGGCAAGACTCACGTTCTTTGCGCTGTGAGTATGGAAGATAGGGTGCCC
>JAFGHK010000064.1 GCA_016930185.1 Dehalococcoidales bacterium
GGCGGGGGCATCCTCGCTTACGTTTACCCGGACTACGCGGAGAAATGGGCGGAAAACGTGACGCGGCAGAGCCATTTTTTCAACAACCAGGACTGGACTTACCTGCTCGGCAAGTACATGCACAAATCGACGACGGACTTAGCCTCAATGGGCCTGACTTTTTACAGAAACAAGGGCAAGCTGAACATCCTCAACTGGGGCCCGAACATCTACGTTACCCTGTTCGACGCCCCGAAGTCGCTTTTGGCCCTGAAAAAAACAGCCAAAGCCCGCGGCGTGAAGATGATGGACAAGATTTACGCCATCGACCTGCTTAAGGACGACGGCAAAGTGACTGGGGCGGTGGGGCTGGGGCTGGTGGACGGCAAGACTTATATATTCAACGCTAAAGCGGTCATTATCGCGACCGGCAACTGCGGCTACATGCACGAGAAGACCTACAGCTCCGTTTTAGGCGAGGGGCCGGCGATGGGCTACCGGGCGGGGGCGCAGCTCGTCAACGCCGAGTTCAACAGCAGCTATGTCTGGGGCATCAAGGCCCTCGGCAAGGAGCTGATGGGCATACATTTCTATCTTTACCTGGAGAACGCCCGCGGCGAGAAAATCATGGGCAAGTACTACCCGGAATTAATGAAGGGCAAGCACTCCGTCTATACCTTCGACCCGCGGGTCATAGACGCCATGCAGAAGGAGGTCAAGGCGGGGCTGGGGCCCATATATATAAACCTTACAGGCTTAAGCGACGCCGAGATTACCGGGCTGGCGGAGGACCAGGTGGAGGGGCTGACCCACCTCATGGCCAACGACACGATGAAGCTGCTTAGAGAGAAGGCGGGCATCGACCCTTCCAAAGAGAGGATGGAGATGTGGCCCCGCTACCTTTACAGCGGCGGGGGGTTAAGGATAGATACCAGCGGCAAGACCACGCTGGACGGGCTTTACGCCGCCGGTGGAGCCTCGAGCAATAGCTGGTCGGGGGGCGGAGGCGGACAGGGCGGCCTCGGCGTGCAGTCGGCGGCGGTGACGGGGTTCGTGGCGGGGGAAGGCGCGGCTAAATACGCAACAGGAGCCAAACGACTTGAAATTAATTATGATATGGCAAAAAACATCCTGGAAAGGGTACTGACGCCGATGCAAAGAAAAGGCGATACCGACGCCGGGGAGGTCGCTTACAGGATTCACGAGGCGGTCGTCCCGATGAAGTACAATCGACAGCGCGAGGCCGGCCGGATGAAAGAGGCACTGGGTATCGTACAGGAGGCCCGTATTAAATTAAGTCGCGTCGGCGCCAACGATTTCCACGACCTGGCGCGCTACCACTCGGCGGAGAGCATGACCATGGCGGCGGAGTTCACATACCGGGCAGCCCTTAAGCGGGAGGAGAGCCGGGCGGGGCATTTCCGCGAGGACTTCCCCAAGCGCGACGACAAGAACTGGTTCAAGTGGATTACCATCGAGCGGAAGGACGGCTCTCCCCTGCTGGCCACCCTGCCCGTGCCGGTGGAGAAGTATAAGCTACAGCCTCAATCTTGAAAATTAGGTATTGCCAAGATAGATATAAGTATATTATTATATTAGCAGAATTTACTTGACAATATAAGAAAAAAATGATATTATGATTAATGAATTTACTTTTTATGATTATATTGATGCTGATGGAAGTGGGACCAACGTAATAAAAAGATGGCTAAATGGTGATGGTAAGGTAGCAAAAGCCTATTTTACGATGTTAATATCGTATTTAGAAAAGTCCCCACCGCCAGGATTTAGTGGTTCGTTTTGGACAGAGCCTCATACGAAAATCATGAAAGGTAAGTGGGTCGGTTTTATAGAACTTCGAAAAACCGGGAGAGTACAATACCGCTTAATAACCAAAATGGACGGTCGTCAAGTATTTCTTGTAGCCTGTGGAGTTCATAAAGGGCAAAAATATACTACTGATGTATCACCCCAAACAGCCGCTATAAGAGTAACTCGAATGATGAACAACCCTCGAAATTATAGGAGAAAACATGACTTTGGATAATAAAAAAGAGCAACTGTGGGAAAGCTTGAATGATCCTGAATTTCGCAAGCAAATTATTGACGAGCATATATCCGTTGGTATCGCCTTTCAAATACGTTCGCTTAGAGAACGGCAGGAACTGACCCAAGTAGAGCTGGCTCAATTACTTGGTATAAGGCAACCTTTACTTTCATCATGGGAAAATCCTAACTACGGGAAATATACCTTAGGAACACTTAAGGATTTAGCAAAAGCGTTTGATGTAGGATTATTGGTACGGTTTGTGCCATTCAGTACGTTAATTGACTGGACAGTTAATTTATCCAAAGATACTATCGCACCTCCCAATTTTAATGAAGAAGACCGCTCCCAAATCGCTACCTCTGCTTCGGCATTCACTAATTTTATGAAGAAAATAGGTTGTGAAGATACAAAAGGTTTTGATGCATATGGGAATATTAATGTTAATGAAACTATATTATCATCTACAACAGGGACGATAAAGGAGTTAGAACATGCGTAAAGGACTTCAGCAACGTCTTGTGAGAGACTATAGCTATGCTGTGGATAAAATGCAACACGAAGCACAGCTACAAAAAAAGTTATTCTACTTCAGTATATTCTTCTCAGAGGCACAGCGTACACTTAATTTTGAATGGAACACTGACCTTGCACTAATATATACGGTAACACATCACGTTCATACACAAATAAATGCTGCGATGCAGACAGCTTCACCACCGGTGCTTCCAATTGACTGGCAAACGATTTTTGATAAACTTACTATAGTTTCATCTAATCTAGCTTCGTATTTAAATAAGAAGCATTCTGAGGCTGGAAAAGAAGACCTTTGCCTAATATTAGGACACTTTGCTGAAATCGCTTATGCTGTTTCAGGAAACGGTAGTTATTTATACGAGAAGGGGTCCTTTAAACTCTAATTTTCTAACATATTTAAGCTGCTTTGTTTACTATCTGTAATTTTTCTCCGGTGTAACATATATTTGCTTTGGCCCCAATATCTAGTAAACTTGATCTTTGACTTTTACTTTTTGGCTGGATATCATTGAATTAGAAACCCCCGGAGAAATTGATGTACACCGACCTTTTCAATGAGTTCCTGGATAGCAACGATACGCTGCAGATATACCGTGGTGAAACGCTTGTCTTCGCCTCGGAGAAAGAACGACTCCTGCCCCTGATGGAGTACCTGGCGGAAAGCGACTCCGGTGAGGGGCCGGTTACCATCTTCGATAAAGTCATGGGCAACGCCGCCGCTTTGCTGTCGGTCAAGGCCAACTGCCGCGAGGTGTACAGTCCGCTGGGCAGCGAGCTGGCCGTTAAAACGCTGGAAAAGTTCGGCATAGAATACCACCTCACGGAAATCGTCCCCTATATCATAAGGGACGACGGCAAGGGGATGTGCCCGATGGAAAAACTGTCCATCGGCAAGGGCCCAGAGGAATTTTACCGGGAAATGAAGTCGCGCATCGAAGCGAAGAAATAGACCTCTAACGGGAGGATAAATATTGGAAAAGATAAGATTAGGCAAGACGGGAATGATGGTGACACGGCTGGGCTTCGGGGGCATTCCGATACAGCGGCTTACGGAAGCCGAGGCCGTGAAGGTCGTGCAAAGGTGCCTCGACCTTGGCGTCAACTATATCGATACAGCCAACGGATATACCACCAGCGAGGAACGCATCGGCAAGGCGGTAAAGGGGCGGCGCCACGACGTCTATATCGCCACCAAGACCTTCCCCGGCGATGCGGAAATGGTTGAGAAGAACCTGGAACTCTCCCTCAAGCGGCTGGATACCGACTATATAGACCTGTACCAGTTCCACAGCGTCAACGATATGGATACCCTGAACAGAATCCTAGACCCGGAAAACGGGCTTTACAGGATATTTGAAAAAGCTAAAAAAGCCGGCAAGATTAGGCATATCGGCATTACCTCGCACCAGATGGACGCCGCCAAAGCCGAGGTGAAAACGGGGAAATTCGAGACTATTATGTTCCCCTTCAACTTCATCACCAGCGAGCCGGCCAAAGAACTGCTGCCCCTCTGCCGCGAGCATGACATGGGCTTTATCGTGATGAAGCCGCTGGCCGGCGGGATGCTGGACAACGCCACCCTTTGTTTCAAATACCTGCTGCAGTTCCCGGATGTTGTGTCCATCCCCGGCATCGAAAAGATACAAGAAATTGATGAGATTGCGGCTATTTATGAAGGCCCGCACAATATTACCTCCGCCGAGCGTAAAGAGATGAAGCGGATGACGGATGAGCTGGGCACGCGGTTCTGCCGGCGCTGCGAATACTGCCAGCCCTGCGCGCAGGGGATACCCATATCCCTGATTATGACCTTCCCCTCCTTCGTCAAGCGACTGCCGCCAGACTGGTATCTCAAGGGCGGATTTATTCCTGAAGCCATGGAGAAAGCCGCTGAATGCACCGAGTGCGGCGAGTGCGAGGAGAAGTGCCCCTTCAACCTGCCCATCAGGGAAATGATTAAGGAAAGCTACAGTCTCTACGAGCAGGTAAAAGCAGCAAATACAAAATAAGTTTTTTAAAAGGGGCTGGCGCCCCTTTTAGACACCCCGTTTAAAAACTTTTGTCTTATCCCCCTTTTAAGTTATATAATTCTCCCAAGCATCTGTTTTACGAAGGAGGTACCCCCATGGCAGATAGTGAAAGAGCGATTCTGGAAAAATACTTAAGAAAAAGCGTCATGACCAACGAAACCCCCCACTCTGAAGTAACCTCGCCGCGACTCGGCCTGCACAGCGATAAGGAATACGGCGGCCGGAACTTCTCCATGAGCTGGTGGGCGATTACCGAGCCGTTTGAAATGGTGAACGAATGCCACTCCCACGACTTCGACCAGTTTCTGATTTTCGCAGGGGGCGACCTCACCAATATGCCGGACCTGGGAGGGGTGGTGGAGCTTACGTTAAGTCGGGACGGCAAGAAGCTGGAGAAATTCGTAATTACCGAGGCCTGCACCATCTATGTACCGGCCGGTCTATACCATTGCCCGCTCAATTTCAAGAAGGTAAACGACCCCAAGAAGCCCATCCTCTTCCACGACCTGTTCTTCTCGCCGGAGTATAAGCGGAAGTAAGCCGGGATTATTAAAAACGGGCGTACTCCAATAATTGCGGTATGCCCGTCTCTTTTTCAGGAGGCTGATATGGACATGACTTTTAAAGAGAAATTCCTTACCCTCTGGAAGAAATATTTTAATAACGCTGCCCTGCCCATCACCTTTTATTACACAGACAAGCCGGAAAACGCAGAGAAAGTGAAGCCCGGTTCCGTGCCGCCCTGCGTTATCGGGGCCCTGGTGAACGTACAAAAGGGACAGTCCCTCGCCTTTGATGTCGATGCCGTGGGCTGTCCCGGTGGGAAGAGATACCTTGGGTTTATGCAAAACGTCGATATGCCCAACTTCGAGTATTTTCTCTCGTGCGGGATTCCCGGCAAGCTGGAGGGCGAACGGTATAAAAAGTCGCCGGAGCTGGTAAGGGAGTACATGAAAAAGCACGATTCAGCGCTGAAAGCCCCGGCTAAATACATCGTCTTCAAGCGGTGGGACAAGCTGGAAAAAGGCGACAATCCGGACGTGGTCATTTTTTACGCCGAGTCGGACGTGCTAGCGGGACTGTATACGCTCGCCAGCTTCGACGAGGCGGAACAGGACATGGTTATTGCCCCGTTCGGGTCGGGCTGCGCCTCTATCGTGCAGTATCCGTTTTTAGAAGTAAAGTCGGAGCGTCCTAAGGCGGTCATCGGCATGTTCGATATCTCGGCGCGGCCACATGTCGATAAAAACGTTTTGACCTTCTCCGCACCGATGAGCAAGTTTAAGAGGATGGTGGACAACATGGAGGAGAGTTTTCTCATCACGCCGTCCTGGGCCAAAGTGCAGAAACGGATTAAATGATTTAGAATTAAAAGAGCGATGATTAAATAAGGAGTCTCTTATGACCAAGATAAGCCTAGTACACACTACCGACCGGACGGCGGGCACGCGCAAAGCCATCGAACTGCTGAAGATAAACCCCGTCAAGGGCAAGGCGGTGGTACTCAAGCCCAATTTCAATACCGCCGACCCCGCCCCCGGCTCCACCGACTACGATACGCTCTACTCGCTGGTCAGCACGCTAAAGGAAATGGGCGCCGGTAAAATCACCCTCGCCGAGCGCAGCGGGCCGGGACCTTCAACGCACGAAATCATGGAGAAAAAGGGCGCCTTCAGAATGGCCAAGGAACTGGACTTCGATGTCCTTGACCTGCAGGCGATGCCCAAAGACGGGTGGGTACTGGTGAAACCCAAAGACAGCCACTGGAAGGACGGTTTTCTTTTCCCCAAAATCTACAAAGAGGCGGAGTCTGTTGTATTGACCTGCTGCCTCAAGACGCACCAGTTTGGGGGGCATTTCACGCTGTCGCTCAAGTGCGGCGTGGGCATGGTGCCGCCGGGACTGGGTCCGTCTTCGGAGGGGGGCTACCCCTACATGAACGAGCTTCATTCCTCGCCGTACCAGCGACAGATGATTGCCGAGATAAATACGGCTTATACGCCGGACCTAATCGTGCTGGACGGGGTGGAGGCTTTCGTGGATGGGGGGCCGCATGTCGGCACGCGGAAAAACGCTAACGTGATTCTGGGCGGCACCGACCGTATAGCGATAGACGCCGTGGGGGTGGCGATTTTACGCCTACTGGGCACGACGCCGGAGGTCAGCGAGGGTAAGATATTCGACCAGGACCAGATAAAACGGGCGGCGGAACTGGGGCTGGGTGTAAAGTCGGCTAAAGAGATAGAAATTATTACCGGCGATAAGGACAGTGAAGAATACGCGGAGAAGGTGAGGGGGGTATTGAGGAGGGGGTAGTCTTTTCTCCTACTTTTGTTCTTTTTGCCATACGGCACATCTTTACGCTACAATAGGCTGTCATGTTAGCTAAGGTACGCAGCGGGGCGATTATCGGGCTGGACGGCGCGCTGGTGGAGGTGGAGGTGGATATCCTGCCCGGCCTGCCCAAGACCATCATCGTGGGACTGCCAGACACCGCCGTGGAGGAATCCAGCGAGCGCGTGCGTTCCGCCATTCGCAACTCCGGGGGCAGTTTCCCCGGGACACGCATCGTGGTCAACCTGGCGCCAGCCGACCTTAAGAAAGCCGGACCCGCTTACGACCTTTCCATCGCTATCGGCATCCTCTTGAGCTCTGAGCAGGTCAGCGCCGACGTCGGCGACACTATGTTCCTCGGCGAGCTCTCACTGGACGGCGGCCTGCGCCACACCAACGGCATCCTGCCGCTGGTCGCCCTGGCTAAAGGCGAGGGCATCCCCAATGTCATCGTGCCCGAGTCGGACGCCAAAGAGGCGGCATTGATAGAAGGCATCAACATCATCCCCAGCGCCTCACTGGCGAGTCTGGTCAGTCACCTGCGCGGCGAAGCCATTATCCCTCCTTATAAAAACGATGGCAATATTACCCCGGTCGCGCCGCTGCTGAACTACACCGACCTCTCTGATATCAAGGGCCAGGAACACGTCAAGCGCGCCCTGGAGGTAGCTGCCGCCGGAGGGCACAATGTGATTATGAGCGGGCCGCCGGGCAGCGGCAAGACACTGCTGGCGCGCGCACTGCCCTCTATTTTACCCCCCATGACCAACGAAGAAGCCCTGGAGGTCACCAAGATATACAGCGTCAGCGGCCTTTTACCGGGAGATACCCCGATGATAAGGCAGCGGCCTTTCCGTTCCCCCCACTACACCATCTCCAACGCAGGGCTGGTGGGCGGGGGGCACTGGCCCAAGCCGGGAGAAATCAGCTTGAGCCACAAGGGCGTCCTCTTCCTCGATGAGCTGCCGGAGTTCGGGCACTCCCTGCTGGAGGTTCTACGACAGCCCCTGGAGGACAAGGTCGTTACGATATCCCGCGCCCAGGGAAGGGTCACCTTCCCCTCCAGTTTCATGCTGGTGGGGGCGATGAACCCCTGTCCCTGCGGGTATTATGGCGACCCCTTCCGCAAGTGCACCTGCCCGCAGAGCCTCGTTTCACGCTACCAGCGGCGCATCAGCGGGCCGTTTATAGATAGAGTGGACATCTTCGTCGAGGTGCCGCATATCGACTATGAGAAGCTGACGGACAAGCGACTCGGCGAGGCGTCGGAGAAGGTGCAGGCAAGAGTGACCGCCGCCCGCGAGCGCCAGCTCAAGCGCTTCAGCGGCACCAGGCTGACCAGCAACACCGAGATGACCCCCGCTGAGATACGGGAGTGCTGTCACGTCGAGGACTCGGCCCAGAGCTTATTACAGGCCGCCATGAAACAGCTTTACCTCTCCGCACGCGCCTTCCACCGCATTCTGAAACTGGCGCTGACCATCGCCGACCTTGATAGCTGTGATACGATTAAAGCACAACACGTCGCCGAGGCAGTGCAGTATCGACCGAGACGGACAGAGGACTGAATATGGACAAATATTTGAAACAAAACAAAGCCCTCTGGAATGAAATTACCCCCTTACATGAAAAATCGGCGTTTTATGATGTGGACGGTTTTAAAGCCGGGAAAAGCATGATGATAATGCCGTTTGAAATTGAGGAGATGGGAGATATCCGCGGCAAATCCATGCTGCACCTGCAATGCCACTTCGGGATGGACACACTTACGTGGGGGCGGCTGGGAGCTGAAGTAACCGGGGTGGACTTCTCCGATGTAGCTATAAAACGGGCGCGCCAGCTAAGTAAAGAGACGGGGATTAAAGCGGAATTCATATGTTCCGACATCTATAATCTGCCGGAAATCCATAAGAAAAAGTACGATATCGTTTATACGTCAGGAGGTGTACTATGCTGGCTACCAGACTTAAACAAGTGGAGAAAAGTTATCGCTCATTTTCTCAAGCCGGGCGGTTTTTTCTATATTTTTGATGGTCACCCGTTCAGTCACGTTTTTGATAGTTCACCGAATGCCACAGAGTTAAAAGTCAAGTATCCATACTTCCATACTCAAGAACCCGCGAAATGGGAACCCGAAGGAGACTACGCTGACCCCGATGCTGTGGTTACCCAAGGCTCTTACGAATGGACCCATAGCCTTGGCGATATTATTAATTCATTAATCAACGCTGGTTTGAAAATAGAGTTTCTCCACGAGTTCCCCATTATTTACTATAAATTTTTACCCTTTTTAAAGCCAGAAGGTGATAAAGGGTGGCGGACAAAGGGGGATAAAATACCGCTAACATTTTCAATAAAGGCCACTAAACCTTTAAGCTAAATTGACACTCTTCTTTAAATGGTTATAAAATCAGTCAATAAACGTTATCCTTAGTTTCATTCCCTCATAATTATCCGGGAAGGAGCATGATTTACAATGCCTAAAATGGACTATAATCAGTTACTCGTCAGGAAACCCGTGTATGAGGTCGGGGCGCAGGCGGTGGGCAAGCATAAGGGCCACCAGATTCCCTCCATGACCTACATGAGCAACGCGCTTGTGCCCAGCTCAAATACCTACGTGGAAGTAAGCTGGATTTACGACGTTCCCACCCCCAATCCATACGTATTCGAGCACGCGCACAATTTTAATGAAATCGTGATGCACATCGGCAGCGACCCCAACGACCCCGAGTCGCTGGGCGGAGAAATGACCATCGAGGTCGAAGGGCAGCCCCTCACTTTCGACAGGACGACGGCGCTTTTCCTCCCCAAAGGCACCAAGCACGGACCACTGAAATGGAAAAAGGTCACCCGCCCGCATATTGAAATGACCATCATGCTCGGCTGCGGCGACTTCGCCAAGGCAATGCCGGGTCGCGACCCGGATTCAAAATAGTATGCTATCCCTGTTATAATAGAAGCAGAGATTAATTCAAGTTTATTGAGAAAGGAACCAGCAAATGGCAGAAACAAAGTACGGCAAATACATCTGCACGGAACTCAAGCCAAACATCCCTCTGCCTCCTTACAGAGAATGGGAGCGAGATATGATTGGCGACGGGTTATGGGAAGGTTATCATCGCGGACTGGAACACGTGGTCTGGACTGACGCCGATGTCATCCCCGGCTCTTTCTACTCGGAGATGGTCTGGCAATGGCCGCAAACTTATCCCAACCAGCGACCGCGCCCGGTACTTACTAAAGAACAAATGGAAGAAATGGCAAAAAAGCCCGGCGGCCAGGGCGTTCCCCCTCATGCCCACCCCTTCCCGGAACTACTCTCCTTCTTCGGGACGGACATGGAGCACCCTGAAGAGCTCAACGGCGAGGTTGAATTCTGGATGGAAGACGAGAAGTATATCTTCACCAAGAGCTTCTGCGTCTATATCCCCGCTAACGTAACCCACTGCCCGCTAAAAATCCTGCGCATGGATAAACCCTTCTTCCATTACACCATCGGTCCCGGCGGAGAGTACGTCTAGACACGGATTATCTTAAGAAAGAAAGGAAACGCTGATGGCGAGAAAATATGAAAAACTGTTCGTGACCAAGGATAAACCCGGCTACAAGTATCCCGCTCATATGCACCCCGATGCCAAAACGACCAAGCGGGTCGTTTACATCGACGAGGAAACCGTCCAGGGGGCGGAGTTCGGCTGCGAGAACATGTGGCTGCTGCCCGGCGGGCCCAAAGAGCAAAAAATTATGGACGCCAACACCCAGCCCTACGACCGCTTCTTCGGGTTTTATGCCCTTAACTATGATAATATCCGCGACCTCTGCGCGGAGATGGAAGTCTATATCGGGGGGGAGAAGCACATCGTCAAGAGGAGCGGCGCCATGTTCATTCCGGCCAACCTGGAGGTCGGCCCGATAACTATACGCAACATAACCAAGCCGATATTCTTCACCATCGAGTTCCCCTGCGGCGAAGGTCTGAATAAGAAATATCAATAGCACCCGCTGGAGAACTCCGGCGTTTATCAGGTTTACTGTTTCCTGTATTAAAGGAGGTCTCTATGGCAGAAACCAAGTACGGAAAATACATAATCAGCGAGCTCAAGCAGCCCGCCATCGAACCCGATTGGAATCCACCTGTCTCTGCGGTTGGTAAAGGTAAGGGCGGCAGGCTCCTTTATATGGACAGCAAAAATGTGCCTGGTGCATTTTACATGGAATGCGTCTGGGTCTTGCCCCGTCCCGAACCCACCGCCAAGGCTAAAAAAGCAGGCACGGATTTTCATGCCCATGATTACGATGAAATTATCGCCTTCATAGGGACGGACCTCAACAATCCTTACGAACTTGGGGCGGAGGCGGAGTTATGGCTGGGCGACGAAAAGCACATTATCAATAAGACATGCCTGGTCTTCATACCGGCGGGACTCAAGCACGCGCTTTACTTCTTACGCGTAGATAAGCCAGTGTTCCACTACACTACCGGACCCGCCAAGATGTATTTCTAAAAATAAAGGGGGGCGCAAGCCCCCCTAACTCCTTAAGGCACTATTTATTTTTCAAATAACCCTCAATATAATCGGCGGCGGCCTTAGCATCGTCATCGACCATTTTTTCCGCGGCACTGATATCATAGCCGGCTGGATTGCCGAAATATCCATCCGGTATCAGCTTACGGGTAGCTTCATCTCTCTTACCCAACACCCTAAGGTCTTCAAACGTGACTTTCGTGGGCTTGAGTTTCTTTGCCAGCGCCGTTTTCACGTGTTTGGGGAAATACTTCAACATGACCGCCGTTTCCATCGAGCCGGCATGGATATCAACATATTTCTCGGAAAGACCCGTCATGGGCGGCTGGGGGTATTTGAGTATATACTTTTCCTCGCCGGTCAGGCGGAGGCGGCGGATATCAAATTCACCCACCAGGCAAACTGCGTCAATATTCATCTCACGACGGGCGTCCTGAAGGGCGGCGAGGATAGCCCGGCAGTGCTCGATATCGGCGTGCCAGTTGATGACAAAAACCCGGTCGAAGTTCCAGCTTTTCAGTGAAGCAAGGATATCGTAAATAACTGCCTGCATGGTTTCAGGTCGCACGGAGAACGTTCCGGGAAAAACGCTGGTGCCGGCGCTGACTCCCCAGTACTGGGGCGGGGCAATCAGGGTACCGATGCCGCGGGAATCTAGCAACTGCTTTGCCTTCACACTAACGATATAGGCGGCATACGTATCCACCGCCAGTCCCATGTGCGGGCCGTGCTCCTCGATGATGCCGGTCGGCAGGATGACAATAGCGCCCTTTTTCTCCGCCGCTTCTATCTCCGGCCAGGTCATATCCACCATGGTGTCGTCAAAAATCGAATAGCCCATTCTGTACCTCCAATAGTGAAATGAATCCGATATGGAAAATATAAAAGTAAATAAAACCCGTCGGCTAGCCTACACGCCATAAGATGATGCCGACGATTATCATGATGAGGCCCAGCCCGGAGGCAATCCACCCCCCTATTTTAAGAGCGCCCGGCTGCGGCTCGATGTGTTCCATGGAAAATTCACGCAGATCGGGCATTTTGGAAAGCTCTTCAAATATTTTCTTTTCTTCACGTATGCCCCAGATAACAGCGCCGATACCCAGGACAATAAAAACCCCGCCGACTATCAGTAATATATACCAGTCCCCTTGAGACATCGTAAAGAAAAATCCTTATCGCAGTATTTGTGTGACTACTATACGTTATTCCAGGGGAATTTTCAAGCAGGCGGGCCGCTTAATACGACCCGCCTGACCGATAATCCGGGATTATTTAACTTCCGCTTTGGCGCCGGCAGCTTCCAGCTTGGCCTTGGCGGCGGCGGCGTCTTCCTTGTTAATGCCTTCCTTGACAGGCTTGGGCGCGCCTTCTACGAGGTCTTTGGACTCTTTAAGGCCGAGATTGGTGAGTTCGCGGACGGCTTTGATAACATTGATTTTGTTTTCGCCGATTTCCGTGAGAACAACGGTGAATTCCGTCTTCTCTTCAGCGGCCGGGGCGGCTGCTTCTGCCCCCGGCGCCGCGTCTGCGGCCATCGCAACAGGGGCGGCGGCAGTAACGCCGAACTCATCCTCAAGCGCTTTTACCAGTTCCGCCAGCTCCAGCACGGACATGCCTTTGATGGTCGTCATGATTTCATCAATGGCGCCCGACTTTTTTACCCTGGCAGCCTTGGGCTTCTTGGGTTCTTCCACCGCCGGTTTTTCCGCCTTTACTGCCTCTTTCTTAGGCTCTTCTGCCGGTTCTTCCGCTTTTACTGCTTCTTTCTTAGCTTCCTCTGCCGGTTCTTCTGCTTTTGCTGCTTCTTTCTTAGCTTCCTCTGCCATTTTACTGTCCCTCCAGTTGTTGAATTCTTGCCTGCAGCACGCCCATTATTCCCCTGATGGGGCCTGCAAGAACGTTGACCAGTCCATATATAGGACTCTGCATGCCGCCAATGACTTTACTTAGCAAAACCTCTCTCGATGGCAATTTAGCCAGAGTATTCACTTCTGCGGCGCTTAAAATCCTGTCCTGTAAAAAGCCCGCTTTAATAACAAGAGTGGATTTGGATACATTAATAAAGTCAGTAATTACTTTAGCCGTTTTAGTGGGCTCTCCGTAGCCGAAAGCCACTGCCAGCGGCCCTTCGAAGGCACCCTCAAGGTGCTCCAGTCCGGCATTCCTGGCGGCAAGCTGCGCCAGAGAATTTTTAACCACCTTATACTCAACTTCGGCTTCCCTTAGCTTGCCGCGCAGTTCATTTATCTCCGGTGTTTTCAGTCCGCGGAAATCGGTCAGTATGCCGATATCACACCCGGCGAAAACCTTCCGCAGGCTCTCTACGGTCTGTTCTTTCTTTTCGGTCGGCATGGTGCCACCTCCTGTACTCTCGTGGCTACATTATTTATGTAAACTAAAAGTCCTCATGCCAAAAACACGAGGACTTAAAATATCCTTAACTTTTTATCCTCGGCAGGCATTTTATTAAGTCCCGATAGAATCGGGACACCCGCTGTCTCGGGATTAATTATTATATTGTCAATATATTATAGCACAGCTTTAATCTATCGTAAAGCTACCCGGCCGTCAGAGCCGTGGCGGATGTGATATCCAGCTTAATGCTCGGCCCCATGGTGGTGGTCAGGTAGGCGCTTTTAACGTACTGCCCCTTAGCGCCGGAGGGCTTGGCTTTAACCACCGCCTCCATAATCGCCGTAAGGTTGTCCATCAGTTTCTGTTCTTCAAAGCTAACCTTGCCTACCGGCACGTGGATGATGGCCGTTCTATCGAGCTTGTATTCCACCCTGCCCTTGCGGGCGTCTTCGATGACGTGGGGCAGGTCGTTCATGGCGGCAACGGTGCCCGACTTCGGATTGGGCATGAGGCCCTTCCTGCCCAGAATTTTACCGAGCTTGCCCACCTTGCCCATCATCTCCGGCACGGCGATAGCCGTGTCAAAATCCACCCAGCCTCCCTCGACCTTCTTAATCATATCGTCGCCGCCAACGAAATCCGCCCCGGCATCGCTGGCAATCTTCTCCGCCTCTCCCTGGGCAAAGACGAGGACGCGCACTTTCTTGCCCAGTCCGTGCGGCAGCAGGGCAATCCCCCGTACCTGCTGGGCGGAATTGCGCGGGTCCAGCCCCATACGCAAATGGAGCTCAACCGTCTCGTCGAACTTGGCCGGCGCCGACTTTTTCAACAGATCAATGGCTTCTTTAGGCTGATACGCCGTCGCCTTGTCTATCTTGTCTGCTAAAGCTTCGTATTTCTTGCCGTGTTTTGCCATCTTACTCCACCTTTATACCCATGCTCCGGGCGGTCCCTTCGATAGTCTTCATGGCAGCTTCAATGCTGTTGGCATGCAGGTCTTTGGCTTTAAGCTCGGCGATTTCCCTGATTTTCTGCCTGGATATCGTGGCGGCAACCTCATGACCGGCACTGCCCCCCGCCTTCTCCAGGTTCAGGGCTTTTTTAATGAGGTCGGAGGCCGGGGGTGTCTTGGTGATGAAGGTATAGCTCCTGTCCTCGTACACCGTAATTTCCACCGGTATAATCGACCCCGCCTGCTTGGAGGTACGCTCGTTATATTCCTTGCAGAAAGCCATGATATTGAGACCGTGCTGCCCCAGGGCGGGCCCGACCGGCGGGGCCGGATTCGCCTGCCCGGCGGGAATCTGTAATTTTATGACTGCTTTAATTTTCTTGGCCATTTTGCTTCTCCAATTTTTACTAAGGGCAACGAGATCCTTCGCTACGCTCAGGACTAAAGTTTATCTATCTGCAAAAAGTCAAGCTCCACCGGCGTTTCCTGGCCGAATAAGGAGAGAAGCACCTTGACTTTACCTTTTTCCATGTTAATTTCATCCACAACACCCACGAAGTCGATAAACGGCCCGTCCGTTACGCGGATGCTCTGCCCCTTGCGAAAGCCTACCTTGACCTTGGGGGCCTCGGCGGCCATCTGCTTCAGGATTTCACTTACTTCCTTTTCGCGCAAGGGCGTGGGGGTACTGCCACTGCCGACAAAACCGGTAACACCAGGGGTGTTGCGCACCACGCTCCAGCTTTTTTCATCCATCTTCATTTCCACCAGAACATAGCCGGGCAGTATTTTCCTGGTTACGGTACGGCGTCGGCCGCCCCTGACCTCTATCTCATCCTCGGTGGGAATGACCACCTGCGTGATGTCACTGCCAGAATCCATGAATTTAATACGCTGTTCCAGGTTCTTCTTGACACGCTCTTCATGCCCGGAATACGTATGAATAACGAACCACTGTTTATCGTTTCCCGCCACAAGTAACCTCACTGCCTAATTTTCTGGGATAATTTTTGTAAGTACGGCCCATACACGACCTCGTATTCAAAGGGAGCGATGTTAACCCCCCACGAAAACTCTGTTCACCAGTTCTGAAAAACCGTAGTCAAGGGATCCCAGCACGATGCCGGCGATAATGGTAACAATAAGCACCATGCCCGTTAGATAAAGCACTTCCTGCGGCCATTTGAGCCAGACTACCTTTTTCAGCTCATTGATAATTTCGCCGAAATAGTTAAAGAGCCGAAAGCCTTTTCGCTTCTGCGCGGTCGACTGTGTCATTTACAATATCTTCCAGGGCATACTCGCAGCGCCCTCTATTTTGTCTCCTTGTGAATCCGGTGCGTCCTGCAACGGGGGCAATATTTGTTCAATTCCAGACGCTGCGAATCGTTCTTTCTGTTTTTTGTGGTGGTATAATTTCTCTCCTTGCACTCGGAACAGGCAAGGTAGATGATACCCCTAGCATCAGCTTTTTTTGCCATTTTACTCTATGATACGGGTGATGGTGCCGGCACCTACCGTTCTTCCTCCTTCACGTATGGCGAAACGCAGACCTTTCTCCAGCGCCACGGGATAAATGAGCTTGATTTTCATGTTGATATTATCGCCGGGCATGACCATCTCAACGCCTTCCGGCAACTCGATGGTGCCGGTGACATCCGTGGTCCTGATGTAAAACTGCGGCTTGTAGCCGTTAAAGAAAGGCGTGTGCCGTCCGCCTTCGTCTTTACTCAATACATAAACCTGGGCTTCGGCATAGGTGTGCGGCTTAATCGAGCCGGGGGCCGCCAGTACCATGCCACGCTCGATGTCTTCACGTTCGACGCCTCTTAACAGCGCCCCGATAGCGTCACCCGCCTCGGCCTGGTCAAGACTCTTGTGGAACATTTCCAAACCAGTGATAACGACGCGCCGCGCTTCATGGCGCAGGCCGACGATATCAACCTCTTCACCCACCTTAACCTTGCCGCGCTCCACCCTGCCGGTGGGTACGGTGCCTCTTCCCTTGATGCTGAAGACATCTTCAACGTGCATAAGGAAGGGCTGGTCAACAAGGCGCTGCGGTACCGGAATATAATCATCGACGGCATCCATCAGTTTCAGGATGGGGCCACACCACTTGCAGTCCTCCTTGCCACAGCCGCACTCGAGGGCTTTAAGGGCGCTTACCCTGACAATGGGGGTCTTGTCGCCGGGGAATTCGTACTTGGTAAGCAGTTCCCTGACTTCAACCTCGACCAGTTCCAGAAGCTCCTCGTCCTCCATGGCATCGACCTTGTTCAGAGCGACGACGATGTAAGGAACGAGCACCTGGCGCGCCAGCAAGACATGCTCACGGGTCTGCGGCATAGGGCCATCCGGAGCGCTGACGACGAGTATAGCGCCGTCCATCTGGGCGGCACCGGAAATCATATTTTTAATAAAGTCGGCATGGCCGGGACAGTCGATATGGGCATAGTGCCGCTTTTTCGTCTCGTATTCAACGTGCTGGATAGCGATGGTCATGCCCCTCGATTTTTCTTCCGGAGCATTATCGATGCTATCGAAGGGGCGGAACTGTGTAGTTGTTTCCTGCTTCGATAACACCAGCGTTATTGCCGCAGTCAGCGTCGTCTTACCATGGTCGACATGACCGATGGTACCTACGTTTACATGCGGTTTTGACCTATCAAATTTCTGCTTTGCCATTTCATCCTCCCTTTATTCCGAGCCCACAATCGGATTCGAACCGATGACC
>JAFGHK010000065.1 GCA_016930185.1 Dehalococcoidales bacterium
GGGTCGCATAGTGGCCTAGTGCGGGCGCCTGCTAAGCGCTTTCCCTGGGTAACTGGGGACGAGGGTTCGAATCCCTCCCCCTCCGCCATATTAAGTAATATTTTCACCTAATCCCCCAGAGGGGGTACTTTTTTCAGAGATTAGAAAATGAGCAAATACCATATCTGGACAATCGGCTGCCAGATGAACAAGGCGGAGAGCGAGCGGATTGCCGCACGCTTCGAGGAGCTGGGTTATATAGCCGCGAAAAGCGCTAATGATGCCGACCTTATTATTTTGAACAGCTGTGTGGTGCGGCAGAGCGCCGAGGAACGTGTGACTAACAAGCTGCACGACCTCAAGCACCTCAAGCAGATAAGACCGGACATACTTTTAGCACTCACGGGGTGCATGGTAGATAACGATGCTAGCCGTTTACACAGGAATTATCCTTATGTCAACTATTTCTTCAAGGCAGGGGACTATCCGCCTTGGCTGGAAAAAGCCGATGAGCCTTCGCTACCGCAGCGTCCCTCCCCCAGCGCTTACGTGCCCATCAGCCAGGGGTGTGATAACTTCTGCTCCTACTGCATCGTCCCCTACCGTCGCGGGAGGGAGCGCAGCAGGCCTCTAGACGAGATTATCTGCGAGGCGGAGGAGCTGGCGCGGCGGGGGGCTAAAGAGGTCATCCTGCTGGGACAGAACGTAGACTCCTACGGGCACGACCTCGAAGGAAAGCCGGACCTCGCCGACCTGCTGATGGAACTGAACAAAGTCGAGGGGCTGGCACGATTGCGTTTCCTGACCAACCACCCTAAAGACATGAGCCCAAAACTTATCGACGCCATAGCCGGTCTGGACAAGGTATGCGAGCAGGTCAATCTGCCGGTACAGGCAGGCAGCGACGCAGTACTCAAGGCGATGAAGCGCGGCTATACCGTCGGACAGTACAGGCGGCTCGTACGGGATTTAAGAGAAAGGGTGCCCGGAATAGCCGTGAGCACGGACGTTATCGTGGGGTTTCCGGGGGAAACTGAAAGCCAGTTCGGGCAGTCCGTTGACTTGCTCTCCGAGATAAAGTTTGATACAGTGCATGTAGCAGCCTATTCGACGAGGCCGGGAACGTACGCCGCCCGTGAACTGGAGGACGATATACCCTCCAGCGAGAAAAAGGCAAGGCTGAACGAAATAGAAAAGCTCCAGAAACGGGTACAGTCGGAAATCAACGCCCGTCTGCTGGGCGCGGAAATAGAGATACTGGTGGAGGGGAAGAAAAAGGATAAGTGGTACGGTCGCACGCGCACGGATAAGCTGGTGTTTTTCAGCAGCCCCAGGGACTATCACGGCAAACTGCTTAAAATAAAGATAAACAAGACGAGTCCGTGGTCGCTGCAGGGTACAATAGATATGGAGGAAGCATGAACAAAATCTGGAAAACCGCAATTATCGCGGGACTGATTATTACGGTCCTGCTACTAAGTGTAAGCTGCCTGGGGACGACGGCACCCGCCGGAAGCGGTAATACCACCGGAACAGGCGAACAACAAAGCACCTGGGACAGCCTCTGGCCGATGCTTATCTTCCTGGTGGCGATTTTCGCCATATTCTACTTCGTGATGATAAGGCCGCAGCGCAAGCGCCAGAAGGAACACGAGGATATGATGCAGAACCTGAACAGAGGCGATAGAGTCATCACGGCCGGCGGTATTTACGGGACAGTCGAAAGCGTCAGTGAGGACAGCGTAGTCATCAAAGTCGAGTCCGGCACAACGATGCGGGTCAATAAAGCCAGCGTGTCCCTGCGGCGCGACGAAATGACACAATGAGCACGAGCCAGCTTCCGGAAAGACAGGTAGAGGCGATTATCGAAGCCGCGCTGGAGGAGGACACCGGACAGGGCGATGTCACCAGTGAGGCGCTGATACCCACCGACCTTGCCGGCAAGGCGACAATACTGGTGAAGGAAAGCGGCGTCCTGGCCGGCATCGATGTTGCCAGGCGCGTCTTCCAGTATATCGACCCCATGCTGCAGGTCGAAATCCTGATTAAAGACGGCACGGCAATAAAGCCTGGTGATATCGCCGCCACGATAGACGGCAGCGTAATCAGCATCCTCGAATCGGAACGCACCGCGCTTAATTTCCTGCAAAGGCTAAGCGGCATCGCCTCAACGACGGCGGAATACGTCGCCAGGGTCAAGGGCACCGAAGCCAGGATTTACGACACCCGTAAGACCACGCCGGGAATACGTCTGCTGGAGAAATATGCGGTGAGGACGGGCGGGGGACAGAACCACAGGATGCACTTGGCCGAAGCGGTACTGATTAAAGACAACCACATAGCGGCGCTCCGGGCAATGGGAATGAGCCTGACCGAAATCTTAGCGAAAGCCCGCAAAAACGCCCCCGCAGGCATCACTATCGAGGTGGAAGTAAACAGCGCGAAAGAGGCGGAAGAAGCGATGCAAGCCGGGGCGGACATCATTATGCTGGACAACATGAGCGCGGCTGAAATGAAAAAGGCGGTGGAAAAGGGAGCGGGGAGAGTCAAGTTCGAGGCTTCCGGGAACATCACGCTGGATAACGTCCGCCAGGCGGCGATGACCGGGGTTGACATGATATCCATCGGGGCGCTTACCCACTCCTATAAAGCGCTGGACATCAGCCTGGAGATGGAGAGTCAGACTCTGAAGCTGATTTAGTATCCAGAGATAAGTTTAACTTACCCCAACTTTTCGCGGCTATCAAGCATTATGGTGACCGGGCCGTCGTTATGGATTTCCACCTGCATGTGCTGCTGGAAACGCCCGGTGGCAACCTTTAGTCCGCTTTCCCGCGCCAGTCCCACCGCGTAATTAAACAAAGCTTCAGCTTTATCCGGCGGGGCGGCTTCAATGAAGGAAGGGCGGCGACCCTTGCGCGCATCGGCTAGGAGGGTGAACTGGCTGACGAAAAGGAAGTCGCCTTCAACATCGAGGGCAGAGAGATTGAACTTACCCTGCGCATCAGTAAAAATGCGGAGGTTGACGATTTTCGGCACGAGGTACTGCGCGTCTTTTTCCGTATCGCCGGCGGCAACCCCCAGCAGCACCACCAGCCCCTGCCCTATCCTGCCGACCTCTTTGCCGTCAACAGTGACCGAGGCTTGACCCACCCGCTGCAGCAGCGCTTTCAATCCTTACTCTTCTTTGCTTCCGGTTTAGTCTTGGCGGATTCAGGGGTTTCTTTTTTCTTTGATGACAAATCATCCTTTTTACGATGGTCCGTCACATAAAAACCGCTTCCCTTGAAGATAATGGGGGCGGGATGGAAAACACGCCTGGCTTTCTTATTGCACCGCGGGCACTCCGCCTGGGGCTTATCATGGAAGCCCTGCCTTAACTCAAAACGATGTTGGCAGTGCGTGCATTCGTACTCGTAAATGGGCATATTATGTCACCTCAAAGTATCTAAACCACTATATAATATTTTACATCATAGCTACGCACGAGACAAGCTGCGATATTGTTTCCCCAAGCTGATATTTGATATACTAGACAGGTACGCCCCCATCGTCTAGAGGCCTAGGACGGCGGCCTTTCAAGCCGTAAACATGGATTCGAATTCCA
>JAFGHK010000066.1 GCA_016930185.1 Dehalococcoidales bacterium
CAGATGGACGGACTTCCTACCAAAGACACCGCACTGGAATACGGTGATAAGGTCCTGTTCCTCCCCTCCACCGAGGAAGGAGTAACGCAGGTCGCTGGCAATCCGAATGGCATCTTCTACGCGGGACTGGGCTATATTAACGACACGGTGAAAACAATTGCGGTGAAGAGGGCCGCTAACGATGTTGCGGTCGGCCCCAGTGTAGCCACGGCTCTGGACGGCACCTATCCCATATCCCGTCCGCTGCTTTACTACACCAACGGCGTTCCTACTGGAGTTATCAAGGCATACATCGACTACTGTCTATCCGCCGAAGGGCAGGAGGAAGTACTGGCTGCCGGCTTCGTGCCGCTTGCTGAATAAGTGAAAAAATAATGACGCAAAAAAATACTGCCCCCACCGCCGCCGGGGTTTCCAGCCGGGGACTCAAGCGGCGGCTGAGGTTGGGCGAAAGAGTTATCGAAGGCTGGATATTACTGGCAGGGCTGCTGGCGATAGTGGTCCTGCTGGGCATTATTTTTATCCTTCTTAAAGAGGGGTTGCCTATCTTTACCCATACCCCTCCCTGGGAATTTCTGTTCGGCACCAAGTGGTACCCCGTCTCCGATCCGCCTACCTTCGGCATCGCTCCTTTTTTTGTATCCACATTAATGATAACACTTATTTCTACGGCGATAGCCGTACCCATCGGTGTGGCCTGCGCCGCTTATTTAGCTGAAGTTGCGCCTGCCAAAGTCCGTGAGACGGTCAAGCCTATTATTGAAATACTGGCCGGGATTCCATCGGTAATGATGGGGTTCATCGGGCTGGCTTTGCTGTCGCCCTTTGTGCAGAGTCTCTTTAATCTGCCAACCGGACTGTGCGGTCTAACCGCCGCAATTATGCTATCGATGATGAGCCTCCCTATTATCGTCAGTGTGTCCGAGGACGCCATGCAGGCCGTTCCTCATGAATTTAAAGAGGCTTCTTATGCCCTCGGCGCGACGAAGTGGGAAACGATATGGCATGTGTGTATACCCGCCGCCCTTTCCGGGATAGCCGCCGCCATTATGCTGGGAGTAGGCAGGGCTATCGGCGAAACCATGACGGTGCTGATGGTCGCTGGAGGTGCTTTAGCCGTTCCGGCTTCACCCACCGATCCCATGACTACCATGACGGCAGCCATTGCCTCCGGTATCGGTAACGCCGTCCGCGGCGGACCGCAGTATCAGGCTTTGTTCGCCGTAGGCCTTATTTTATTTATTCTTACCCTTGCCGTAAATATCATTGCTGAAAGAGTGCTGGAGCGACAAAAAAGGAAGTTTGCGAGGTAGCTGATAAATGGCGATGACAAAATTTGATACGCGCCGCATATCCCAACGCACCGCCTTTAGCTTCCTGGGGCTGGCGGCGCTCATTACCGTAACTCCGGTGTTTTTTATTATAATCTATACCATCGTCCAGGGCGGCGGCGCTATTTCCTGGGATTTCCTGTCTCAGTTTCCCTCGCAGGCCGGCCGTGCCGGGGGTATTTTACCGGCTATTATCGGCACGTTTTATCTCATGCTCGGTACGCTGGTTTTCGCATTGCCCATCGGGGTATTGGCGGGTATTTACCTCACGGAATACGCCCGGGACAACTGGCTGACCCGCCTTATTAATTTAGCTATCGTGAACCTAGCCGGCGTCCCCAGTATCGTCTTCGGGCTTTTTGGATTGAGTGTATTTGTGCTGGTGTTTGATTTCGGGCTTTCTTTACTTTCAGCCAGCCTGACTCTGGCCGCCCAGGCGCTGGCGATGGTCGTTACCACTTCCAGAGAAGCTATTTTAGCCGTGCCCAGGGAATACCGCGAAGGTAGTCTCGCTATCGGCGTGACCAAATGGCAGACCGTCAGGCATATCGTCCTGCCGCAGGCTTTCCCTGGCATCATCACCGGGGCGGTACTGGCGATAAGCCGCGCCGCCGGAGAAACGGCGCCGATACTGGTTGTAGGCGCGGCCTTCCTGCTGCCAGGTCTGCCGCAGTCCCCCTTCGACCAGTTTATGGCATTGCCTTACCATCTTTACACGGTAGCGGCCCACGTTCCCAATATGCCCAAGGAGACCGTCTGGGGCGTGGCGCTAGTGTTACTCGTCGTGGTGCTTTCATTTGACGTGCTGGCTTCGGTCATTAGAATAAAAACGAGACAGAGGAAATAGCTATGGAAATTAATCTTAATGTGCCGGATATTTCTACCCGTCCTGTAAAAAAATGCGCTACCAAACTTAAAGTGGAAAATGTTAACCTGTATTATGGTTCTTTCCAGGCTTTGCGGAACATCACGCTGGATATCCCCTCCTGCTCCATCACAGCTATCATCGGGCCTTCGGGCTGCGGTAAGTCGTCGATGCTGCGCCTCTTTAACCGCATGAACGACCTTATCCCCGGGGCACGGGCGGAGGGAAATATAGAGCTGGATGGCATTCCAATCTATAACTCCAAAATAGATGTAGCGGAGTTACGAAAAAGGGTGGGTATGGTCTTCCAGAAACCCAACCCCTTCCCGATGTCGGTTTTCGAGAACGTGGCTTTCGGCCCGAAGCGGCACGGCGTAAAAAACCGCAGCGAACTGGCAGAAATCGTGGAGAAAAGCCTGCACCAGGCGGCATTATGGGACGAGGTCAAAGACAAGCTGGGACAGTCCGGTCTAGCGCTATCCGGCGGACAGCAACAGCGACTCTGCATCGCCAGGGTCTTAGCCGTCGAGCCGGAGGTCATATTGATGGATGAGCCCTGCAGCGCCCTGGACCCGGTCGCGACGTTAAAGATTGAAGACTTGATGCGCAGTCTTGCCACCGACTACACTATCATCATCGTTACCCATAATATGCAGCAGGCGGCTCGTGTATCTGACACAGCTGCGTTTATGATGATGGAGCCGGATAGGGCTGGCGTACTCGTCGAGTATGGCCCGACGGCGCAACTTTTTACTAATCCTAAAGATAAGCGCACCGAGGACTATATCACTGGGCGCTTTGGTTAAAGTTGAGGAGGTTTGATATGGAAACAAGAACCGCATTTCACAAGAAATTAAGAGAAATCCAGGACGATATTTTAGCGCTGGGAAGCATGGTAAGTAAAGCTACCTCGCGTTCCATAGAAGCGCTGAAGAACCGCGACCTAGAACTAGCGCAGCAGGTAGTTGCTGATGATAAGAAGGTAAACCGGAAAAGGTTTGAAATCGAGGAAAAATGCGTGGAGCTTATCGCCACCCAGCAGCCTATGGCGAGCGACCTGCGCATCATTGTGGCA
>JAFGHK010000067.1 GCA_016930185.1 Dehalococcoidales bacterium
ATGACCTTAGCTCTAACCAACTAACTTGAGAAAGGAGGTCATCCGTGGCTTTTGAGGACAAAACGCTACAGTGTTCCGACTGCGGAAACGAGTTCACCTTTTCCGCTGCTGAACAGGAATTCTTCCAGTCCAAGGGTTACACCAACGAGCCCAAGCGATGCCCCGCCTGCCGGCAGGCAAGGAAGTCCGAGCGCATGGGCGGCATGAGGCCCAGGCAGATGTTCCCCGCAGTGTGTGCCGAATGCGGCAAAGAAACAGAAGTACCTTTCGAACCCCGCGAAGGCAGACCGGTATATTGCAGCGAATGTTTCAACAAAATCAGAGCTAACCGAACCTAATTGTTGAGATAACGACATAAAAATAGGCTGGTGAGATTGATTTTTCACCGGCCTGTTTTTTTAGTCTATTTAGTTTGGGGCTATTCTTTGATTTAAGCGGCGCCCGCTAGAATATCCTGTTGAACAGCAGCGTAAACAGGTACCCGAGCACGCCGCATATCGGGAAGGTAAGTATCCACGCCGCCACGATATTCCCCGCCACCCCCCAGCGCACCGCGGAAAACCGCTTGGTGGCGCCCACGCCCATGATGGCGATATTGATTGTATGAGTTGTGCTTAGCGGTATCCCCATCGATGAAGCCAGCATAATTGAGGCCGCCGCTGAAGTTTCCGCGGCGAAACCGTGCACCGGCTCCAGCCTGGTGAGTTTAAAGCCCATGGTATGGATGATACGCCAGCCCCCGGTAGCCGTGCCTATCCCCATCACCGTCCCGCACAGCAGCATTATCCATATCGGCACGGAAAATGTGTCCACTATGCCGCCCAGCAGCAAGACCAGCGCAAACACGCCCATGAACTTCTGGCCGTCGTTGCTGCCGTGACTGAATGCCATGAACGCCGCCGATAGTACCTGGAGCTTGCTGAAGTACTTACTTACAGTTGACGGTCTGGTTTTCCTTAATACCCAGTACAGGATGGTCATCAGCATGATACTGATGGCAAACCCCAACAGGGTGGAAAAGCCCAGCCCGATTAGCACCTTCTGCCAGCCCTCCCACAGTAAAACGGAAGAGCCGGCCGCAGCCAGTCCCGCCCCGGTAAGTC
Source organism: Dehalococcoidales bacterium (assembly GCA_016930185.1). Taxonomy (GTDB): domain Bacteria; phylum Chloroflexota; class Dehalococcoidia; order Dehalococcoidales; family RBG-16-60-22; genus RBG-13-51-18. Next base: position 1,104 of record JAFGHK010000067.1, read on the forward strand.
CCGCCACCAGCGCATGGCTTTCACTGGTGGGTATGCCCCAGCGCCAGGCAACCGTGCTCCAGACGATGATGCTTAGCATGGCGGCGGCTACCACCGGCAGTCCGATTGCCTCCGGAGCGACGATGCCTTTTCCTATTGTCGCCGCCACCGCCGTGCCGGTGGAAATGGCCCCGACGATATTCAGCACCGCCGCCATCATCACGGCCTTGCCCGGCGAGAGTACCCGTGTTGAGACTACCGTGGCGATGGCGTTGGGCGCGTCTGTCCACCCGTTAACGAATTCGGCGCCGAGTACCAGAATCAGCGAAAAAACAAGTAGAAAACTAATATCAGGCATTCTTCAGTGCTACCCCCTCCAGGACATCCGCCACGTCCTCGCACCTATCGGTAGCACTTTCCATGTGTTCGTAAATTTCACGCCATTTTATCAGCTCGGCTATATCCGTCGTGGTATCGAAGAGTTCCCCGATAGCCGCCCGATAGATGCGGTCGGCCGCATTCTCCAGTCGGTTGATTTCCACGCACCTGTCCAGCATCTGCTTGAATTGCTTCTTGTGCCTCATGCAGGCAACAGCTTTCTGCACCTCCGCCGCCTCCATCACGATGACATCGGCGAGTTCCTTGGCCCTCTGCGTGGGGGCCTTAATCTTGTAGATGAACATGGAGTCGGCAGAAGCATGGATGAAGTCGAGGACATCGTCCATCGTGTGCGCCAGCAGCGCGATATCCTCGCGGTCGAAGGGCGTCACGAAGGTGCGGTGCAGCATCGAGATTATCTGGTGCGTTATCGAGTCGCCCTCGTGCTCTATTTCCGTTATCTCGGCCACGCAGCTATCGATGAACTGCCACTTGTCCAGCATCTGTTTCAAGGCGTTGGAGGCCTTGATGATATTCTCCGCGCCCTGTTCAAACAGGTCGAAGAATTTGTGTTCCCTCGGTAAAAATGGCAATCTAGCCATATTTCCTCCCTTATATATTGTTATTGTTTATAAAATAAAAACCGGCACAGCCGGGCGCGCCGGTATATGCCGATGAATGTTTGAAAGAAAGATTCCTGTGAAAGCGGATTTGAGATGCTGTATAAAAATGTATGAAAAAACTGTTGTGAAAAGTCCGGGGACCCGTCTTGTGTCAACGGGTACTCTCATACTCCCTCGTTCGGAAGAAAATGGAAATCATTTCCTTTTTAAGTCTAGTCAAAAAACGGGTGCTTGTCAAGAAAAAGTATTAGCTTCCCTCCCCCTCTTTCTTCTCCGGGTTAATCTTCTTGCTCAACCAGTCTTTGAGTCGCTCCAGCACCTGCTTTTCATATCCGAGCGTGCTTGGATTATAGTACCTCCGGCCCTTCGATGATTCCGGCAGGTGCTCCTGGTCGACCACATTGTCGGGGTAGTCGTGGGCGTATTTATAGTCCTTGCCGTAGCCCATATCCTTCATCATGGGCGTGACCGGATTGCGGAGGTGCATCGGCACGCTCTCGCTGGCGCCTTTCTTAATGTCTTCCTGAATTTTCTGATAAGCCGCATAAAGCGAGTTACTCTTGGGGGCGGTAGCCAGATAGACTGCCGCCTCGGCCAGCGCCAGGTTGCCCTCCGGCATGCCGATGAAGTGCACTGCCTGCTGGGCGGCCATGGCTATCACCAGCGCCTGCGGGTCGGCCATGCCGACGTCCTCCGAGGCGAAGCGTATCATGCGACGGGCGATGTACAGCGGGTCCTCGCCGCCCTCAAGCATCATCGCCAGCCAGTAAAGCGAGGCGTCCGGGTCGGAGTCCCGCATAGATTTATGCAGCGCCGATATCATATCGTAATGCTGCTCGCCAGCCTTATCGTAAAGCACAGCCCTTTTCTGGAAGGCGTCCTCGATTGTCTCCAGCGTAATCATTCTCCTGTTGGTCTCGTCCAGCGGGGTGCTCAAGGCGGCCGTTTCAAGGGTATTGAGCGCCACCCTTGCGTCGCTGTTGGACATGCTTATAAGGTGATTCAGGGCTTCCTGCGTGATTTCCACGTTCAGGTTGCCGATGCCCAGCAGCTTGTCGGTGGTGGACCGGAAGATAAGGACTTTAATTTCGTCCGGCGTCAGAGGCTTCATCGGCAGCACCCTTGCCCTGGATAATAGCGGCGAGGTCACCTCAAAGGACGGGTTTTCCGTGGTGGCGCCAATGAGGGTGACGGTGCCGTCTTCGACGAACGGCAGCACGGCGTCCTGCTGGTTCTTGTTGAAGCGGTGAATTTCATCGATGAAGAGGATTGTCCGCTGTCTCTGGCCTTTGCGGCGTTCCTGTGCCTGCGCCACGATTTTCCGCAGGTCGCCCACGGCGGCGCTGGTGGCGCTTATCGGCGCGAAGTAAGCCCCGGTGCTGTTGGCGATGATATTAGCCAGTGTGGTCTTGCCGCAGCCCGGCGGACCCCAGAATATAAGAGAAGGTATACGGTCGCTCTCGATGGCTCGCCGCAATACCCGCCCTTTTCCCAGAATATGCTCCTGCCCCACGAACCCGTTTAAATCCTTTGGGCGCATGCGGGTGGCCAGCGGCGCCTGCTGTCTTTGCTCTTCTTCTGCCTGTTTTTGCTGTTGTTCTTCCTGCTCTTCAAACATATCCATGTTCATCTTCTGCCTCCCCTTCCAGTACCCCCTATTCGCTTAAAGTATATGATTTCCGGGTCGCCTTCATCAAGATTTTCAATGTAGCCGCTACGGACAAAGCCGCTGGCTTCATAAGTTTTTTGCGCCGGAATATTCGACTCATTAGTGGAAGTGAAGAACTTCGGTGTTTTGCACATCGACTCCATTCTTTTAATGAGTGCCGTCGCAATGCCCCGCCGCCGGTATTCAGGATTTACACTAAGCAGGTCTATCCAGTTTTTGTAATAAAAAGTATAGTTGAGAATCGAAGCACCCACTACCTTACCGTCTATCAAGGCAACCAGGCATTCCCCGGCCGTGATAGAGCTTTTGATTAAGTCCGTATGGTCCTCCGTATTGCCAACCAGCATGGCCTCTAATTCCAGTATCGCCGGCAGGTCTTTTAGGGTTGCTTTTTTTATTTTCAACTTAAGCCACCCCCTTCACCCCCCTGATAATCCTGCCTGCCCCCAGCAACACCACGCGCTCTGCTTCAATTCTAATGCCGGCCTTCTCCAGCACCGTATCCAGACCGTTTTTTATGAATTCCTCATAATATTTGCTTTCGAACCATCTTATAAACCTGTAGGCGAAGTAGCGTATTATCCTGTTTTTCGGCAGGGCATAGTCCGCCACCACAATGACGCCTCCGGGCCTGGTAACCCTGGCCATTTCGCCGACTACTCTCTCCCTGATATCCGACGGCATGTCATGCAGCGCGAAGGATACGCAGCTTACATCGAATTTACCGTCCTCGAAAGGCAGGTGGGCCGCATCCAATTCCTTTAACTCCAGATTAGCATATTTATTATTTCTGCGGGCGATTTTCAGCATGTCTCCGGATAAATCTACGCCCGTAACCCGATACCCGTTCCGGGCAAAAGCAAAGGCCTGTTTACCCGTGCCCGTAGCGACGTCCAGTATCTCCGCCCCTTCACCCGCCCCAGCCATTTTGACCATCTTTTTTCTCACCGTCACCAGCGGGAAGGCGA
>JAFGHK010000068.1 GCA_016930185.1 Dehalococcoidales bacterium
CTACATAACGCGCGCCGCCTCGCAGATGATACTCAAGGGGATGGAGCTGATGGGCTCCTCCGGCTATGTACGCGAAAACCACTATGAGAAGTACTTCCGCGACGCGCCGATAGCCAAACTGGTTATGGGGGGCTGCCATATCGGCTTTTTCTCGGTGTGCAAGGAGTTTTACGACCTGGACTATACGTCATTCGGTCCGGGCAAGTTTACCGACCCTACCGGGGGGAAGAAATAGCAACAACTGAACCGGTCTAATGATAATTTAACAGGATTTAGTAAATACAGGCCCGCATCCCGATGGGCGGCGCTGTCATACAGGTCTATCGAGTTTAGCGTCCGGGTATCAATGTCCGAATGGAGCATAATTGAATGTCCAGACTTTCTAATATCGTTATCAGCGCAACCATAGTAATAGTGCTGGCGCTTGCCTTCGGCGGGGGCTTCTTGCTCGGGCAGGCGCACGCGCCTACCGGCGGTACCGGTCTGGATAACGTTAGCGAGGCCTGGGACATCATTCACTCGCGGTACGTTGAAAAAGACAGGCTGGATTCCGCCAACATGAGCCGCGCTGCCATCGAGGGCATTATCGACACTCTGAACGACCCCTACAGCGCCTACCTGACCATCGAGCAATTGTATGATTTCTCTACCAGTCTCCAGGGTGAGTATGCCGGCATCGGCGCTTACGTCACCATGCAGGACGGCAACCTGACGATTCTCGCTCCGATTGCCGGTTCGCCGGCGGAAGAGGCCGGTTTGAAGCCGGGCGACATCATCCTGGAAATCGACGGGGAATCGATTGCCGGCCTGGACCTGGACCTAGCCGCGGACAAGCTGCGCGGTCCCGCTGACACGGCAGTCAGATTAATCGTTCTGCCCGTCGATGAGACGGAGCCGGTGGAAATAGAAATAACCAGGGCCATTATCGAGCTGCCCAGCCTCATCTATGAGATGCGTGACAATATTGCCTGCATCACCATATTCATGTTCACGGGACACACCGACGGCGAGATTACCGAGGTGCTTCAAGAACTGGAACAGAACGGCGCCGAGGGGATTATCATCGATATACGCAGCAACGGCGGGGGGCTACTCGACTCGGCGACTGCCGTTGCCAGTCACTTCCTGGAGTCCGGCACGGTTGCCACCACCAGAAACGACGAAGGCATCCTTAAAGAATATAACGTGGATACGGACGCGCTGTATACCGACCTGCCGATGGTCGTCCTGGTGAACGCAGGCACCGCCAGCGCCGCAGAAGTGCTGGCCGGCGCCCTGCAGGACTACGGCCGGGCAGTCATCGCTGGCAATACAACCTACGGCAAAGGCAGCGCCACCGGCATTTTCACGCTGGTAGACGGGTCCGCTATTAATATCACCATCGCCCGCTGGTACACGCCCAACGGACGTCTTATCGAGGGGCAGGGCATCGAACCCGATATCAAGCTCGATATAACCGGCGAAGATGCTTTACAGTGGGCTATCGATTATCTCAAGAGTAATAACCCGGGATAGAGGTGATTTTTATGGCTGAAAACGAGACCTATACGGTCAACCAGTCCAAGATTTCCATCATCCAGGGCGATATCACCCAACAGACCACCGACGCCATCGTCAATGCGGCGAACTCCAGCCTGATGGGGGGCGGAGGCGTCGATGGGGCGATTCACCGCGCCGGCGGCCCGGCAATACTGGAAGAATGTATTGAAATCGTCAACAAGCAGGGTCGATTGCCGGCCGGACAGGCGGTCATAACCACCGCCGGCAACATGCCGTCGAAACACGTGATTCATACCGTGGGGCCTATATGGCGGGGAGGCAGCCAGCGCGAGCCCGACCTGCTCGCCAGCGCCTACCGAGAAAGTCTTAAGATTGCCGCCGCCAACAATCTCGCCAGTGTGTCCTTCCCCTCCATCAGCACCGGGGCCTACGGCTACCCGCTGGACAAAGCCGCCCCGATTGCCCTGAAAGAGGCGGCGTCTTTTCTGCAACAGCCTTCCTCCATTAAAGAGGTGGTCTTCGTGCTTTTTGACGCGCGGACTTATGAGGCGTACACCACTACACTCGGCAAGATAAAATAAACACAAAAATAATCTACCATCCTCCCCCTTCCCTACTCCCTATCCGCCCGCCGATATGCTATGATATTACTATCAATTCGGGAGATACATAGAATATGCTAGTTGTCATGAGGAACGACGCCACTGAAGAGCAGGTGCAGGGCGTCATCAGGGAAATAGAGAAAATGGGCTTCCGCGGCGTACCCATGCCCGGCGCTATCAGGACAGCAGTATGCGTCCTCGGCAACAAAGGGCCGGTTGACGCCGCCCTATTCCTGGCACTGGAAGGCGTCAAGGAAGCCATACCCGTCACCAGGCCCTATAAACTGGTAAGTCGCGAGACACACCAGGAATCAACGGTGATAACGGTCGGCGACGTAAAAATCGGGGGTGGAGAGCCGGTCATCATGGCGGGGCCCTGCGCCGTGGAAAGCGAGGAACAGGCGCTTGCCATCGCCCGCTCCGTTAAAAAGTGCGGCGCCAGCATCTTCCGCGGAGGCGCCTTCAAGCCCCGCACCTCGCCCTACAGCTTCCAGGGCATCGGGGAAAAGGGGCTCAAGATACTGGAGAAGGTGCGGCAAGAGACCGGCCTCTACATCGTCACTGAGGCCACCGACACCGAGAACCTGGCCGCCGTGGAAAAATACTCCGACATTATCCAAATAGGGGCGCGGAACATGCAGAACTACTCGCTATTGCGCCTAGCGGGCCGCACCAAGAAACCCATCCTGCTCAAGCGGGGCATGGCCGCCACCATCGAGGAGTGGCTGATGTCCGCCGAATACATAATGTCGGAGGGCAACTCGCAAGTCATCCTCTGCGAGAGGGGAATCCGCACCTTTGCCGACACCACCCGGAACACGCTCGACTTAAGCGCGATACCCTCCATCAAGGAAGCCAGCCACCTGCCGATTATCATCGACCCGTCGCATGCGGCGGGGCGGCGCGACTACGTGATACCGCTATCCCGCGGGGCGATAGCCGTGGGGGCAGACGGCCTCCTCGTCGAAGTGCATAACGACCCCACGCATGCGCTGTCCGACGGTATGCAGTCGCTCTATCCCCAGCAGTTCGAGCAGCTGATGCAGGAGATAGAGCGTTTGAAGCAGTACTTATAGAGGGAATAGGGGAAAGATACAATTACCAAGATACAAGTACCAAACGAAGCTTAAAAATAAAAACCAGAGAAAAAAGCTAAAAAGGGGTAAGGGTGCTGGATTCCCGCCTACGCGGGAATGACGTGATTAGTCAAGGAGGCTATATGAGCGCGTATCCGGTAGATATAAGGGGAGACCTTTCAGCGCCGCCGGAGCGGGGGTGGTGGCTGATTAAGTGGCTGCTGGCACTGCCGCATTATATTATCCTGGCCTTTTTGCTGGCAGCTTTCGTGGTGGTGTGGGTGATTGCGTTTTTTGCCATATTGTTCACGGGGAAATACCCCAAGAGCCTGTTCGACTTCAACACCGGGGTGCTGCGGTGGGGCTGGCGAGTCGCTTTTTACAGCTACGGGGCGCTGGCGACGGACAAATACCCTCCTTTCAGCCTCAAGCCCGACCCGGACTACCCCGCCGATATAGAAATACCCTACCCGGAGAAGTTTTCCAAGGGGCTGGTGCTGGTGAAATGGTGGCTGCTGGCAATCCCGCATTATATCATCGTGGGGATATTTTCCGGGGGATGGAGCATGGGGCTCCACTGGGGAGGCACGCCGGCGGAGACCTGGACCTGGCAGGTGGGCGACCAGATTGTAAAGGTGGATAAATGGCAGACCAGCGGCGGCACCAATCTGATATTCATACTGGCTATTTTCGCGGCGATATACCTGCTGTTCGCGGGACGGTATCCCAAAGATATCTTCAAACTGGTGCTGGGCTTCAACCGGTGGGTCTTCCGGGTGGGGGCTTACGCCGCCCTGATGACGGACGAGTACCCGCCGTTCCGGCTGTGGGACGACTAGGGAGCGGGCTGGCATTTGGGGCAAATATACGTTCCCCTGCCCCTTACGACAAGTCGCTGGATAGGCGAGCCGCAGATGGGGCAGTTTTTACCCGTGCCGTGAGCCACACTGAATTCATCGTGGGCGGTGCCGAGCGTGCCGTCGGGCCGGATGTAGTTGCGGACGCTGGCGCCTTTTAGATTCAGGGCTTTCAGTAACACCGACCGAATAGCGGTGTGAAGTCGCTTTATTTCCGCTTTAGTCAAACTGCCCGCCGGTTTTTCGGGGTGGACTTTAGCCATAAAGAGGGATTCATCAGCGTACATGTTGCCGATGCCGGCGATATGAGACTGGTCGAGGATGACGGCTTTGACCGGCGCCTTACGCCCGTGCAGAATGCCCGCCAGCGCTTCCGGCGTGAAACCGGGGTCGAGCGGCTCCGGGCCAAGCTGGTTGATAACGGTACTGGAGTGTTTTTCCAGCCACAATTTGCCGAACTTGCGCGGGTCCCAGAAATGGACGTCGATGCCTTTATCAAGATGCAGGACGGCGCGGGTAAACCTGGTATCGGAGGGGTTGACCAGCAGCGAGCCGGTCATTTTCATGTGCATGACGAGCACATTATCGCCGCTCAAGTGAAAGAAGAGGTACTTACCGCGGCGGGCGAGACCGGCGATTTTCTGTCCGACGACCTGTGAGCAGAACTCTTCGACCGGGGGGTACTTTACCATGCCGTCCCAGGAGATATCGATGCTTTGAATAGTGCGGCCGATTACATAGGGAAGCAGCTCGTTCTTGATGGTTTCAACTTCAGGAAGTTCAGGCATAATTTTTCCTTTAATTGAGTGTAATTTAAGATACTTTTTAAATAGGTGCTTACCTCACCCTGCCCTCTCCAACCCCAACATTAATTGAACCGCTTATTTTCTGGTTGGAGAGGGGAATTATTTTTTAGAGGGGGCTGGCGCCCCCTCTATGACACCCCTAAGAAAAAGGAGGATTATTTCATTTCTCCCCAGTTTTTGCCGACCCTCGTATCAACCTTAAGAGGCACGTCCAGCTTCATTGCGGAGTCCATGATATCGGTAGATAGCCGGCGCATAAGGTCGAGCTCCTCGTCCGGCGTCTCAAATACAAGCTCGTCATGCACCTGGAGAATCATTTTAGCGGCAAGGCGCCTCTTTTTCATGTCGCGGTAGAGATTAATCATGGCAACTTTTATGATATCTGCGGAGGTGCCCTGCACCGGCATATTGATAGCCATACGCTCGGCGGCCTCACGCACCTGACGGTTGGCGGAATTGATATCGGGGATATAGCGGCGTCGTCCCAGCATGGTCTCCACATAGCCGTCGCGCCGGGCTTTTTCCCTGGTCTCGTCGAGGTATTTCGTGA
>JAFGHK010000069.1 GCA_016930185.1 Dehalococcoidales bacterium
CACTAACATTATTGCTAATGTCCGTTCGACTTGCATGCATAAAGCACACCGCCAGCGTTTATCCTGAGCCGGGATCAAACTCTCCAAAAAAAAGTTATTGACTTGGCTTGAATTAAACTTGACTTTCCTTCCGCTATCCAGTTGTTAAGGTGCAAAAAGCGCTCCTCTACAGAGCGCAAGTTTATGATAGCATACCCTGTGTGGGTTGTCAATAAGTTTTATGACTGTGACATTTATATTTAATTCAGGCTATTCTTTCTTTTTCTTATCGCCTGTCTTCATCTCGCTTAAGGCCTCCCCCAGCCCCAGCACGTTTACCAGCTTGGACTGGTCGGAGACTACCAGCTTGGAGTTGGTTTCCAGGGATGCCTGGGTAACCTGAAGCTGTTTCAGTAGCTGTGCGTTACCGATGAAGTACTTATCGGCGGCGGTGGAAACGTTTTCAATGGCTTTAGCCTCACCCTCCGCCCTTAAAATAGCCGCCTGCCTGGCTCCCTCGGCCAGGAGGATGGCGTTCTGCTTATCGCCCTCCGCGGAAAGTATCTGCTTCTGCCGGTAGGCTTCCGCCTCAAGGATGACAGCCCTCTTCTCTCGTTCCGCTTTCATCTGCTTGCTCATAGCGTCGGTGATATCATGCGGCGGCTCTATTTCTTTGACCTCCACTCTGGTAACCTTCACGCCCCATTTGTCCGTAGCTTCGTCCAGCGTGGTTCTCAGGGCGGAATTGATGCGTTCTCTGGAAGCCAGTGTTTCATCAAGGCTCATATCACCCACCAGGTTTCTTAGGTTCGTCTGGGCCAGCTTGCTGACAGCTACATAGAAGTTGGCGACTTCATACTTGACTGATTTAGCGTCCGTTACGTAATAATACACAACGGCGTCTACGGTTACACCGACGTTATCCTTGGTAATAACCGCTTGCGGCTCTACGTCCAGTACCGTTTCCCTCATATCCACCCTGGCTGCCAGCGTGTCGATAAACGGAATAATAAACCGGAGGCCGGGTTCCAGGGTCTCCTTATATCTGCCGAATCTTTCGATAATTCCTTTTTGTGCCTGGTGGATGATAGTGATGGATTTTGCCAGCGTGACGACAAAAAGAACTACGAGTATTACTATAACAACGATAATCCCTGCACTCATATTATTCTTTGCCTCCTTCTGTCTTTTTCACGTCTAAAGTGACGCCTTTGATGCCCGTGACGGTTATTACTTCACCGGCACTGATTGGTTCTTCGGACCGTGCCCGCCACTGTTCATTACCAACTTTTACCAGTCCGCTTTTTTCACGGCTGATATTCTGTTCAACAATGCCGTTTTTCCCTATTATAGTGTCAATATTTGATTTTGATAGCGGCACGGCTGTTCTCTTGTGTATGTACCTCCGCCCTATAATTACATAAAGAACGCAGATAATGCCGGAAACTATAGCTGTCCAGACCCAGGAATGAATTGCCAGCGTAATCAGTCCACCCAGCCCGAAGGCGGTGCCGATAAACACGAGGTCCAGTCCTGTGTCAACCCCCACGAGCAGTTCCAGGATAATCAGTACAAGACCGGCTCCTATGGCGATTAACCATGTCCAGGAATCGAAGAACTCAACGCTCAAAATTTCACTGTTCATTGGTCTTCCTTTAGAGAATTATGCTCTTTGACGTGGTAATTCTAAAAGAAAGATGGTGTGTTGTCAATATCGCCGAATTTAAATATTTTGTATACATTACTACCCTTTTCCAATTGCGTCGATATTGTGATACCATCTATAATGTAAAGACATTCCGCGATTGAGATTATAATGAAAAAATTTCGCTTAATATTCCTCTTCGGGGTCCTATTGCTGGCGGTCTTGATGGCTTCCGGCGTGCAGGCGCAGTCGCCGGCGGTCTATGTTCTCACCATCAAAGGCACGATTAACCCTGTACTCATTGATTACGTAGAGCGCGGTATAGAAGAGGCCGAGGATAACGGCGCCCGCGCCCTTATAATCCAGCTCGATACCCCCGGCGGACTGGATACCGCCATGCGTGATATCATCAAGCACATTGTCAACTCTCATGTGCCGGTGGTGGTCTATGTGGCGCCGTCCGGCTCGCGGGCTGCTTCCGCTGGAGTGTTTATTACCATGGCCGGTCATGTAGCTGCCATGTCGCCCAATACCGCCATCGGCGCCGCCCACCCGGTTTCAATTGGGGAAGAGGGTGAAGAGGCGATGTCGGAAACGATGGAAGAAAAGGTGGTCAACGATGCCGCGGCATACATCCGCAGCATTGCTGAATCTCACGGACGCAACATGGAATGGGCGGAAAAGGCCGTGCGTGAAAGCGTTTCCGCTACCGAGCGGGAAGCCCTTGAATTGAACGTTATCGATTTGATTGCCTCCGACCTTGATGACCTCATCGCCCAGCTCGACGGACGGCAGGTGACCCTGATAAACGACCTGGTCGTCACGCTGGAAACCGGCGACGTGGCCATCGTGGATTTCCCGATGACGGGTATTGAAAACTTCCTCTACACTATCGCCGACCCTAATATCGCTTACCTGCTGTTGAGCATCGCCACTCTGGGAATTATGGCGGAGATATTCAATCCCGGTCTGATTTTCCCCGGCGTTGTGGGCGGTATCAGCCTGCTCATGGCTTTTTATTCTTTGGGAGTGCTGCCGGTCAACTATGCCGGCATTCTCCTGATTGTCCTGGCCATCGGGCTCTTTGTCGGGGAGGTCTTAACCACGACATTCGGTATATTTACTATTGGGGGTCTGGTTTCGCTGGTGGCCGGGTCTTTGATACTCTTTAAGGGGGCGTCGCCGGAGTTCCAGATAGACCCCTGGCTCATTGCTGGAGTATGTATCGTCATTACCGCCTTTATGGTCTTTGTCATTCAGCGTGCTATCGTCGCTCATCGTAAGCAGGCATATACTGGCCGCGAGGAACTGGTCGGCAAGACCGCTACGGTTAAAGCCCCCCTTAACCCCGAGGGTATGGTATTATTCAAGGGCGAGCGCTGGACGGCTATTTCCGAAAGCGGTGAGATTAAGGACGGTGAGGAAGTGGTTATCAAAAGGGTGGACGGTCTGGTATTATATGTGGTGAAAAAGCAGGATATGCCTTCCGAAGGCAAGTCAAAACGTTAGAGGAGGCTTTTTATGCCTTATATCGATCCTTGGCTATGGGCTATTATAATTGTCATTGTTGTTGTATTTCTGTGCTTTGCGGTACTCTGGGGAGTCCAGGCACACCGCAGGAAAATAGAGGCTGGAAAAGAAGAACTCATCGGTAAAACGGCCGTGGTGGAAATCGCTTTAGATCCCAAAGGGGTGGTTCTTGTCGAAGGCGAGCGGTGGACCGCCGTCGTCGATAAGGGCCAGGTCGAACCTGAAGAAGAGGTCGTTATTACCGGTGTTGACGGACTTAAACTAATCGTGACTAAGAAATAAGAAAGGAGTTAAAACATGGCTGTTGGTTTTGGAATCTTAGGTTTCATAATTCTGATTTTGATTCTCATGGCTATCAAGATTGTCACCGAGTACGAACGCGGTGTCATCTTCCGCCTGGGCCGTCTCGTCGGTGCCAGGGGGCCGGGGCTTTTTGTTATCATTCCCTTTATCGACCGCATGGTTAAGGTCGACCTGCGTGTTATCACCATGGACGTGCCATCCCAGGAAGTCATCACCAAGGACAACGTTACCGTGCGTGTTAATGCGGTTGTCTATTTCCGCGTGGTCGACCCCGAGGCTTCGGTGGTTAAGGTGCTCGACCATATCCGGGCAACGTCGCAGATATCCCAGACTACTTTAAGGAACGTGCTCGGGCAGTCGGAGCTCGATGAGCTGCTGACCCAGCGAGAGAAGCTCAACCAGATGCTCCAGAAGATCATCGATGAGCATACCGACCCGTGGGGTGTAAAGGTCAGCACCGTGGAAATTAAGGAAGTAGAGCTCGCCGAGGAAATGAAGCGCTCCATGGCTGCCCAGGCTGAAGCCGAGCGTGAACGCCGCGCTAAAATCATCCACGCCGAAGGTGAACTCCAGGCCTCGGAAAAACTGGCGCAGGCTGCACACGTCATTGGACGGGAGCCTGCCGCGATACAGCTGCGCTACCTCTCGACGTTAACGGAAATCGCCAGTGAGAAGAACAGTACCATTCTCTTCCCCATTCCCATCGAGCTTTTCAAAGCCTTTGGAATGCAACCCGCAGAAAAGAAATAAAACTTTAAAAACTGGAGGGGAGGGGATTCAATATCCCCTCCCTGTCTTTTTACTTATTACCTGGCAGTTGCTACTTTTCCCGTAATGTCACATCCCCCGCCACCACTCTCGTAAGCCTCCCGTTCTCCCCCCTAATCATTAAGGCCCCGCCATCGTCCACCGCCTCCGCTATGCCTTCGATAATCTGGTTGCCTGATTGCGCTTTTACCTTCTTGCCCAGAGTCACCAGTCTCTCCCGCCAGGCCTCGAAAATTGGTTTTCCGTCGGGGAGCAGTAAATATAATCTTTCAAACTCCTCCAGCAGCGACCTTACTATCTTGATACGCAGGTCGTCTTTACGCGATTCTTTTTTCAGGCTGGTAGCGGTATCCGCTATCTCGGCGTAGTCGGCTGCCCTCAAATCGATGTTTATACCAATGCCCACGATGGAAAACGCTACTTTATTGCCCCGCACCTCGTTCTCGATTAGAATTCCCCCCGCCTTTCTCCCCCCTATGAGGACATCGTTGGGCCACTTAATTTCTGCTTTCACTCCGGACACCGATTCGATACTCTGCGCTACTGCCAGCGACGCTATCATTATTAGGTAGGGCAGGGTCTTAATCTCCGGGTGCAGAATGATGGATAACGCAATGTTCCCCTCCGGCGCCAGCCACGTCCGCTTGAGCCTGCCCCGACCCCCGGTCTGCTCCCCGGCGATGACTACCGTACCTTCCTGTAACCCCTTGAGAGCTGTTTCACGGGCGGTGTCCATCGTCGAAGAGAGACTGGGATAATATAGAACCTCCCGCCCGATGCGACGCGTCTTAAGCTCTCTCGTTATTGCCGCTGCTGATAATTCTTTCACTGGGATGTTACTTCCGCCGTGTCTTTTTAAAGATATTACCATATCGGGTGATAACGGGGCTAAAAATTGAATAGCTGCGTAATATAGTGTAAATTATACTTGTATTTGTTATAAGGATGAGACATGAAAATCCAGCGTTGTAAAGGAATGCGCGATATGTCCCCGCAGGCTATGGCGGTGTTTCGCCGGATGGTGGGGACTTGCCGCGACACGTTTGTTAAGTGGGGCTACCGAGAGGTCCGCACGCCCACTATCGAGTACATGCACCTCTTTACCTCGGCGGGCACACTGACGCCCGGTATGCTGGGCAAGGTCTATTCTTTTCTGGACTGGGACGGCTGGAGCGGCGAGCGTGTCGTCCTGCGCCCTGACGGTACCATACCGGTGGCGCGACTTTACGCCGAGAACATGCAGGGCCTCGCCAGGCTTTTCTACACCATGAATATGTTCACCTTTGAGTCGGGGGAGGGGAACCGCGAGCGGTGGCAGTGCGGCGCCGAGCTTATCGGGGCGGGGTCGGCCGTGGCAGACGCCGAATTGATGGCTTTATCGATGGAAATTGTGAAGAAATTGGGTCTCAGGGGCGTGGAATTAAGACTATCGCACGCTGGCCTGATTAAGGCGCTGCTTTCCAGATTAAAGCTGACCGATGAAGAGCAGCACCGCATGTTCGATAGCATCCTCGACGGCGATACGACCTTGCTGGCGAAGGCAAGCCGGAAATCACCGGAGCTTGCTGACCTGCTATTGCCGTTATTGAGTCGGAAAGGGCAAACAGCCGACTTTTTGCGGAAACAGCGCGCTCTCTTGTGCCGTAGCATTCCTGAAATCCGCGCCCCTCTCGATGACTTTCTCAACACCGTCGCTGTCCTGGATAACCTTGGTATGAAATATCAGATAAATATAGCTTCCGGGGCTGGCTTTGAATACTATACCGGCATGATATTCCAGCTTTTCACGGGTAAAGAGAAAATCGGCGGCGGCGGCCGTTACGATGCCCTGATTGATGCCATGGGTGGCGGCGATGTCCCCGCGTCGGGCCTGGCGATATACCTCGACCGCCTGATGGACCGTATAAAGAAAGGGAACGTTATGTCGCCTGCGGCGCAAAGGATATTGGTCAAAGCTTCATCCGGCATTAGCGTTGGTGTAGCCTTTAAAGTTGCTGATGCCCTTCGTCAGGGCGGCTGTATTGCTGAAATCGACCTTGATGGGCGTGAAGCCGACTGGACGCTTGAGGTTAAAAGCACCGGAACCATGACTTTATTTAACAGGGCAAAGAAGCAGAAGACCGCCGTCGGTTCGGTTGACGCCGTCCTGAAGCTCGTGGGGGGTAAAAGTGGCGGTTAAGATAGCCCTGCCCAAAGGGCGTTTATTGAGAAAAACGGCCGCTTTGCTCCAGAAAGCCAACTGGCGTCTTGATGAGTATCATTCCAGCATGGGCTTCTACCGACCAAAATCGGCCCGGTTCCCGGACTTGCTTATCCGTGTCTTCCACGAGAAGGATATCCCCATCCAGATAGCCATGGGCAACTACGACCTGGGGATTTGCGGGCTGGACTGGGTGGAAGAACTGCTGGTCAAGTACCCCAGCAGCGATGTCGTCAAGGTTAAAGACCTCATATACGGTAAGGGGTCGCTCTATGCGGCGGCTTCCATGCCGCAAGACCTGCGGCAGAACGGGACGCCCCTGCGCATCGCCAGCGAGTACCCCAACCTGGCGGAGGCTTTCGCCCTGAAGCAGAGAATGAGTCGATTTAGCGTTTTCCCGGTCTGGGGCGCCGCCGAGGCTTATCCCCCGGAAAACGCGGACATGGTATTGCTCTCGGCGGGCTCTGCCGCGGATATTGCCGGCTATGGTATAAAACCTTTCGACCGGGTGCTTGACTTCAGTACCTTCCTGATTGCTAACCGGCCTCGCTGGGAGAGTAAAAAGCTTGATAAAATAGCCGCGTCCATATTTGACGTATTGTCAGAAGCAGCCAAAAGCACGGCTGAAAAGAAAGATGCTTTATCCTCCCCTTTACCCCCCCGAATTAAAGCTAAAGGGGTAAAAACTGATACTGTCCGCCTGGTATTACCTGACGGACACCAGCAGCAGCAGACCGTCGAGCTATTGAATAAGGCCGGGATAAAAATAGAGGATTACCCCTCTTCTACAGGCAATCGTCGACCCCGAATCGGCATTGATGGGGTGGCGGTTAAGGTTATCCGCCCCCAGGACATGCCTTTACAGGTCGCTAACGGTAACTTCGACCTTGCGGTGACGGGTCGCGACTGGCTAGCCGACCATCTCGCCCAGTTCCCGTCCAGTCCGGTCAAGGAAATCTTGGACCTTAAACTGCGTAGAGTCAGGCTGGTGGCGGTAGTCAGCAGGGAGCTTCCCATCGATGACCCCGGCGACCTGCTGCGGTTCAGTGCCGGTCGTGGCGAGCCGTTTCGCCTGGCCTCGGAATATGTTAATATAGCGGATAAATACGCGCGTGAAAACCACCTCGGGCACTACCGGGTGATTCCCACCTGGGGCGCTACGGAGGCTTTCCTGCCGGATGATGCCGATTTGCTAATCGAGAACACGGAGACCGGCCGGACGATTGCCCGCCACAATCTGAAAATAATCGAGACGCTTTTTGAGTCGACCGCCTGCCTTATCGGCAGCGCAGGTTCGGTGACCGATGCTAAGAAAAGCAGAATAATTGAGTCTATTGTCAGCCGTTTGCAGAAGGCTGTAGGAACTAACTAAATGAAAATTGTAGAAGGATTTAATAAGGCTAAGCCGTTATTGTCCCGCCAGGGCGTAATGGGACTTGGCGGAGACGCCGAGCAGGAAAAGGCTGTACGTGAAATCATTACCGATGTGCGGCAGCGCGGCGATGTCGCCCTTTTCGACCTGACATTTCAGTACGACGGCGTTAAGCTGGACGCGCTGGAAGTGACGCAGGAACAGGTAGATAAGGCTTACCGTGAGGCAGATAAAGAGCTTATTTCTGCTCTGGAATTGGCCGCCGAGCGTATCACCGCTTACCACACGGAGCAAAAGAAGGCGCTTGTAAAAGATAATGCTAAATCCAAGCTGGGCTGGCTGATGCGTCCACTGGAGCGTATCGGGGTTTATGTTCCCGGCGGTTCGGTGCCTTTGCCTTCTTCGCTGTTGATGACGGCTGTTCCGGCGCGCGTGGCCATCGTAAAAGAGATAATCGTGATGACGCCCCCGGGCAAGCAGGGCAGGGTGTCACCTGTAACGCTGGCCGCGGCTAAAATCGCTAAGGTCGGCCGTATCTTCTCGGTAGGCGGCGCGCAGGCTGTCGCCGCTTTAGCCTATGGAACCAAGACTGTCCCGGCCGTGGACAAGATATACGGGCCCGGCAACATCTATGTGACTTTAGCCAAAAAAATGGTCTATGGCATGGTCGGCGTCGATGGGCTTTACGGTCCCAGCGAGGTAATCATCATCGCCGATGATACTGCCAGTGCCTCAAATATTGCCGCCGACCTCCTGGCGCAGGCGGAGCACGGCGCGGCTACCTCGATTCTGATTACCACCTCGCGGAAGCTGGCCGACACCGTCAATTCTGAAATAGAAAAACAGCTTAAGGTTCTCTCCCGACGTGATGTTATAGTAGAAGCTCTGGATAAGCGTGGATTCATAGCTTTAGTTGATAACGTTGATGAAGCCATTAACTTAGCCAACCTTTATGCCCCGGAGCACCTGTGCCTGGCGGTGAAAAACGCCGCCTCTTATGTTGATAAAGTGCTTAATGCCGGCTGCCTTTTCGTAGGCGAGAATTCAATAGAGGCTCTCGTCGACTACGTGGCCGGGCCGAGTCACGTGCTGCCCACCGGGGGTACGGCGCGCTTCGGTTCGCCCCTTAACATCCTCGACTTTATAAAATTAATCAGTGTTGTTAAAATGGATAACACGGACCTGAAGCAGCTGGGCAGGGCCGCCTCGGTTATCGCAAGGGCAGAGGGGCTTGACGCCCATGCCCGCGCCGTGGAAAAACGACTTGACAAAGGGCAGGGAGGCACTTAAGTGGCTGATGGTATTGAAAAGTTAATACGGCCCCACCTGGCGGGCTTTTCCGGCTACAGCGCCAGCACCTCACCGGATACGCTTGAGGGCAAGGTGGACGTGCCCCTAGACAGCCTCGTCAAGATGAACGCCAACGAGAACCCTTACGGCTGTTCTCCCCGCGTGCTGAAGGCCCTGGCCGCCTGCCGCACCTTTAATATTTACCCCGATGACGGCCAGCAGGAGCTGCGTAAGTTGCTGGCTGATTACGCCGGTATGCCTGCCGAATGCATCGTGGCGGGGCATGGCAGCAATACGATTATTGATTCCATTGTGCGGCTGTTTGTCGGCCCCGACGATGAGGTTATCAACAGCGTGCCTACCTTTGATATCTATCGCTTCTGCACGGAGATATGCGGCGGTAAGGTGGTAAACGTAAACCGTGACGACAGCTTTGGCGCGAACGTTAAAGGAATAAAGTCGGCCATTAGCCCCCGGACAAAGCTAATATTTCTTGCCACTCCCAATAACCCTACCGGGAATGTCATGCCGCCAAAGAATATCGTTGAAATCATTAAAACCGGATTGCCTGTAGTCGTTGATGAAGCTTATTACGAGTTCAGCGGCGAGACAGTTATGCCTTTGATAGCAAAATACAGGAACCTGATGGTTCTGCGGTCTTTCAGCAAGTGGGCCGGCCTGGCGGGCTTGAGAATCGGCTACGGCGTTTTCCCGCCCCGTGTTGCACCTTATCTGATGGCTATCAAGATACCCCATAACGTAAGCGTCGCCGCCGAGATTGCCGTGCATGAGTCTCTGGCAGATATCGACTACCTCCAGAGTAGGGTGGATGCTCTCATCAAAGAGAGATCCAGGCTGTTTAGAGAATTACAACAAATTTCATGGCTTAAGCCTTATCCCTCGCAGGCTAACTTCATATATTGCGCTGTCTTGAAGGGCAGCGCCGCCGAATTGCACCTTAACCTCCAGAAAAAAGGCGTCCTGGTGCGCTATTTCGATAATCCGCTTTTAAAGAACAGCATCCGTATCAGCGTCGGCAAGCCGGAACACACCGACGTTGTAATGAAAGCCCTGCGAGAGCTTTAGCGTTTATTTAATAGCCCCTTAATACCCCAGCGACTGCATGTAACATTATCTGTTAACATGTATGTTAAAATATATAACACTTTTATCAAATAATTACTTGACAAATACGAATTATATGTTATAATAGATAACAGTTGGTAATAAATCAGGGATTAACGGGGGGTAAAATGGAGTCGATGGAAAAGGTCTTGCAGAAGATAATACAATTACAGAAAGATAATGGCTACTCTGACCAGCAGATGGCGGATAAAATCGGCTGCAGCCGGCCGCTTTACCAGCGCACCCGTACGGGAAGGATTCCCATGGGGGGTACGTTTATAAAAGGAGCACTGGAACTGCTGGCTGATACTGAAAAAACAGGCAGGATTGCTTCTATAAAAAGGGACACGGCGGAGACGAATGTTAGCCTGGAATTGAAACTGGACGGCAGCGGCTCTAGGGATATCAAGACAGGGATTAAAATGTTTGACCACCTGCTGGACCAGCTGGCGAAACACGGGTTATTAGACATAAAACTATACGCTAACGGCGATGATATTCACCATGTCGTTGAGGATGTAGCTATTTGCCTTGGAAAGGCTTTCGGGGAGGCGCTGGGTGAAAAGCGCGGTATCGTGCGTATGGCTGATGTTGCCGTACCGATGGATGACGTGCTGGCGAACGTAGCTGTGGACATAGGAGGCCGGGGTTATTCCGTATTGAATATGGAATTCAGTAATAATGATATGGCGGGTTTTCCCGCCGATTTGGTACGTCACTTCCTGGAGTCTTTTACCATTGAAGCCAGGATGAACCTGCACGCCTCTATCGTTTACGGCACCAATGACCACCATAAAGCGGAGGCGCTTTTTAAGGCATTGGGAAGGGCGCTGGACAAAGCAACGCGTATAGATGAGCGTCTTGCCGGTGATTTACCCAGCACCAAAGAATATCTGGAAAGCTAGCTGGTTTATTCAAGGATAGCCAGTTTGCGTCCGGTCATCTTCTCATAGGCCATAATGTATCTCTCTGAAGTGGACTTGATAACATCCGGTGGTAGTTCAGGGGCGGGGGGCTCTTTATTCCATCCGGAGGCCGTCAGCCAGTCGCGCAATGGCTGTTTATCGAGCGAGTCCTGCGGTTTTCCTGCCTCATACTTTTCAGCGTCCCAGAACCGTGATGAATCGGGGGTTAGGGCTTCGTCAATCAGTGTCAGTCGACCGTTATCGATGCCGAACTCGAACTTGGTATCGGCGATAATGATGCCTTTGGTCAGGGCGTATTCACGCGCTGATTCATATATCTCCAGGCTTTTCTCTTCTATCTCCTGGCTTATGGGGAGACCGAATACCTTGATAATTTTTTCTTTGGATAGAGGTTCGTCATGGCCTGTTTCGGCTTTAGTGGTGGGAGTAAACAGGGGCTGGTCCAGTTTGTCGCTCTCCTGCAGTCCGGCCGGCATGGTCATGCCTCCTATCGTGCCTTTTTCTTTGTATTCTGCCCACGCCGAACCAGCAAGATAACCGCGAACCACGCATTCCACCGGCAGCCTCTTGGCCTTTTTCACTACCATCGAGCGGCCTCGTAGATAGGACGGGTAACTAAAACGCTTTTCTTCGGGCAGGTAGGAGTCGATGCTGTGGACGTTATCGATGGCTTCGGTCATGTGGTTGGGCATGATATCGGCTAGGCGCCGGAACCAGAATGAAGAGAGACGGTTCAGTACATGCCCTTTGAGGGGGATACCGCTCGGTAGCACCACGTCGAAAGCCGAAATGCGGTCGGTGGCTACGATAAGCAGATGGCTGCCCAGGTCGTAGCTATCGCGCACCTTGCCGCGGATGAATAACGGCAGCGGCAGGTCCGTTTCCATCAGTACCGGGAATTCGTTTGTTTCCATTGACTGTGTACCTTTCTTGAAATCTATTTACAGGTCTACGGTGTCCGGGATGCTGCTCTGCCACTGGCTCTTGGTCAGTCCCAGCCTTATGAAAATATCGTCCACGTGCTGGAGATAGTGTTTATAGTCGAAAAGTTTCTCCAGTTCCGCGGTGGTTATGACGCTGCTGACTTCCTTATCGGCCTTTATCAGGGTCAGGAAACCCCTGGTCCCTTTCCAGGCTTTCATGGCGTTTCTCTGCACTGCTTCGTAGGCGGTCTGCCGGCTTAGCCCTTTATCGATAAGTGCCAGCATGACCCGCTGGGAGAAGACCAGCCCCCGCGTCAGTTCGAGGTTCTTTTTCATGCGGTGTGGGAAAACCTGCAGTCGCCTCATCACAGAGGCGAAAAGCGCCAGTATGTAGTCCATGGCAAAGCATGAATCCGGCAGTATGATGCGTTCGTTTGAAGAGTGGCTGATGTCTCGTTCGTGCCATAAAGCTATGTTTTCCAGCGAGGTCACGGCATACCCGCGTATCAGTCGCGCTAGTCCGCATACCCTCTCCGTGAGTTCCGGATTGCGCTTGTGCGGCATGGCCGATGAGCCTGTCTGGCCGGAACCGAAAGGCTCTTCGACTTCATGGACCTCGGTTTTTTGCAGAGCCCTGATTTCCATGGCGAATTTTTCCAGCGATCCGGCTAAAATAGCCAGCGTGGTGATGAACTGGGCGTGGCGGTCCCGCTGTAATATCTGGTTAGATATAAGGGCGGGGTCCAGTCCGAGCTTGCGACAGGCTTTTTGTTCCACCTCCGGCGTGACCGTGGCGTAGGTGCCGACAGCCCCCGATATCTTACCGACCGAGATGATTTTTTTGGCTTCGGTGAGGCGGTGCAGATTGCGTCTCATTTCCTCCACCCAGAGCGCCAGCTTCAGCCCGAAAGTGATGGGTTCGGCGTGTATCCCGTGAGTACGGCCTATCATGAGTGTGTTTTTGTGTTCGATAGCGCGCTGTGCTAGTATCGCCGTAAGCTCCTTGGCATCTTGAATCAGTATATCGGACGCCTCGACGAGCTGGAGGCTGGTGGCTGTGTCCATGACGTCGGAAGAGGTAAGGCCTAAATGGATATACCGCGATTCATCGCCGATGCTATCCGCCACCGAACCCAGGAAAGCAGTCATGTCGTGGCGCGTTTCCTTGAAAATTTCCTCCATACGCTTGATGTTGCACTTGGCCATCTTTATCTTAGGAATGGCCTTGCGTGGAATCACCCCCACCTCCGCCCAGGAATCGCAGACGGCTATTTCCACGTCGAGCCACTTGTTATATTTGTTCTCGTCCGCCCAGACCTTCTTCATGCCGGGACGTGAATAACGCTCAATCATAGTAATCTCCTTGTTTCAACAACCATCTTCGCCTTCGGTTATGCCTGTAAGCCTTTACGGTATTTCTCATAAGATTGCCTAATTGTATCATGTTTCAGACCGAGAATCTCGGCGGCAAGGTAGGCGGCATTCTTGGCGCCGGTGCTGCCTATCGCCATGCAGGCCACGGGTATGCCGGCCGGCATCTGGACGATGGAATACAGGGCGTCCACCCCTTTTAACTCACCGTTGGCCATGGGCACACCGATAACCGGCAGCGTTGTCCAGCTGGCCAGGACACCCGGCAGGTGGGCCGCCATCCCAGCCGCGGCGACTATTACCTCGATGCCGCGCTTCTGTGCCGACTGCGCGTATTGCTTGGCTTTTTCCGGGGTGCGATGCGCCGAGATGGTATTCACCTCGTGCTCGATGCCGAGTGCAGTCAGCACATCCAGCGTCGACTGCATTATTGCGGAGTCAGACTTCGACCCCATCACCACGCCGACTAATGGCATGACAAATACCTCTCTTGATGATTATTTAACTAAAGCGATATCTTTGCGGTAATAGCACTCTTCAAACTTGATTCTGGTAATATTCTGGTAAACCTTTTTACGGGCTTCCGACAGGTTTTTGCCTGTTGCAGCTACGGTCAATACCCTCCCGCCGCTGGTCAGCACCTGGCCCTCCGGACTGGTTCTGGTACCGGCGTGAAACACCATGATGTCTTTATCAACATCATCTAGGCCGTTCACGGTGAAACCGGTCGTATAGGGGCCGGGATACCCGCCGGAGGCTATAACCACTCCCACGCAGGCGTTATTCTCGAACTCTATTTTTATCTTGTCCAGACGGTTTTCCACTACGGCAAGCATTATCTCGACTAAATCCGTTTTAAGCCGCGGGAGTACTACCTGCGCCTCCGGGTCGCCGAGGCGAGCGTTGAACTCGATTACCCTCGGGACTTTGTTGGTAATCATCAGGCCGCCGTAAAGAGCGCCTTTATAAGGCCGCCCCTCGTCCGCCATGGCCAGGATTATCGGCTCCATGATGGTCTTCATAATGATATCGCCCAGCACTCTGTTATAGAACTCGGGGGGACTGTAGCTGCCCATCCCTCCGGTATTCGGCCCCTTGTTCCAGTCGAATATCCGCTTGTAGTCGCAGGCGGGCACGGTAGGCGCCACCGTTTTGCCGTCGGTAAAGACGAAGAAGCTCATCTCACGTCCTTCGAGATGCTCCTGGATTACCACTCTATCACCCGCCTTGCCGAACGTTTTGTTTTGCATGATGTTTGTGAGGGATTTCAGTGCTTCTTCCTGTGAAAGGTCTATAATCACTCCCTTACCCGCCGCCAGGCCGTCTGTTTTTATTACGAAGGGAGACTTTTGTAGCTTGAGATATTCGCGGGCTTTTTCAAAATTGGTAAAGGCATCGCTATGGGGACAGGGGATGCCGTGTTTCTCCATAAGTTCCGCCGCAAAGACCTTGCTCGACTCTATTTCCGCGGCTTTCTGGTCCGGCCCGAATATAGCCAGCCCGTTTTTCGAAAACAGGTCTACGATGCCGTTGGCCAAGGGCTGTTCCGGTCCCACCACTGTAAGGTCGATGCGGTTGTCCCTCGCGAACTTAAGCAGTCCCTCGTTGTCATCGACTTTTATATCAACTATTTGCGCCTCTTTAGCCATGCCGGCATTGCCCGGCGCAGCGTATATTTCCTTTACTTTAGGGCTTTGCGCCAGCTTCCAGACCAGCGTGTGCTCCCTTGCCCCACTCCCGATTACGAGTGTTTTCATTAAACTTACATCCTTTTTTAATTAACACACAATTATCGTGTAATACGTAATAAATGTCAAACCCCCGCCTCCCCGTCATTGCGAGCGAAGCGTGGCAATCTTTCTGATCAACTTTCTCTAATATTTGAGATTATTGTATCGCTATGGTACTCACAATGACTTTTTTACATTCATTTATCGTTTTCTTCTTTCAACATCAACAACGGGACCACCTTGACCGCTAAAAAATATTCTATACTTAAAATGTTTTCCTTTTAAGTAAAAAATCCTATCAACTAAACCGCTGGAACCACCTCCGTATTTATGTTCAATTCTATTGATTGAAGAGAGTACCCAATGAGGTATATTTCCTTCAATATTACCGTATGAAATTCTGCCAATGTGTTCCCATGAACTAAATAGTGATTTAAACAACGAACCAAACGCAGGAGACATTAAATCACTCCCACTCAATTGTGGAAGGAGGTTTGGACGTTATATCATAGACTACCCGGTTTATCCCATCGACCTCGTTAACGATGCGGTTGGAAATCCTCGCCAGCAGGTCGTAGGGAAGCCGCGCCCAGTCCGCCGTCATGGCGTCGTCGCTGGTTACGGCGCGCACGGCCGCCAGGTAGCCGTAAGTCCTGAAGTCCCCCATCACCCCCACGCTCCTCACGTCGGTGAGTACGCAGAAGCTCTGCCAGAGCTGGCGGTAAAGGTTAGCTTTCTTTATCTCGTTCATCAGGATAAAGTCGGCTCCACGCAGTATCTCCAGCTTCTCTTTCGTCACCTCCCCGATGCACCTTATCGCCAGTCCCGGCCCGGGGAAGGGCTGCCGCCAGACCATCTCCTCCGGCAGTCCCAGTTCCTTGCCTACCAGTCTTACCTCGTCTTTGAAAAGATAGCGCAATGGCTCCAGCAGCTTCAGCGTCATGCGGGCGGGCAGGCCGCCGACGTTATGGTGGCTTTTTATCTTGGCGGAGACGTTGCTGAAGGAGGACACGCTCTCAATGACGTCCGGGTAGAGCGTGCCCTGCGCCAGGAAGTCCACCTTGCCTATCTTGTCGGCTTCCTCCTCGAAGACCCTGATGAACTCCTCGCCGATTATCTTGCGTTTTCGCTCCGGGTCGGTGACCCCCTTAAGTCGGTTGAGAAACCTGTCGATGGCGTCAACATGGATGATGTTCATGCCGAGGTTGTTTTTAAAGACCTTGAGCGTGCGGTCGGCTTCCTCGCGGCGTAAGAGCCCGTTATTGACGAAGATACAGGTAAGCTGGTCGCCGATAGCGTGGTGGATAAGCGTCGCCACCACCGATGAGTCCACCCCTCCCGATAGGGCGTTGATGACCTTGCCGTCGCCCACCTGCTCCTTGATGCGCCCGATGCTTTCGCTGACGAAGTTGCCCATCGTCCAGTTGCCCTTGCAGCCGCAGACTTTATAAACGAAGTTTTTCAGGATGTTCCTGCCCTCCGGCGTGTGGGCTACCTCCGGGTGAAACTGGAGTCCGTAAATGTTTTTCTTGTTACCGATGACGGCGTACGGCGAATTTTCCGTGTAGGCAATAGCTTCGAAGCCCGGCGGCATCTGCTCGATTTTGTCGCCGTGGCTCATCCATACCGTCGTCGATTCGGTCAGTCCGGAGAACAGCGGCGATTCCTCTTCGCTGATGTGCATCACGGCATGCCCGTATTCGCGCCTGGTGCCCGGTGTTACCTTTCCCCCAAGTTGCTTGGTAATGACCTGCATGCCGTAGCAGATGCCCAGCACTGGCAGGTGGCTTTCGTAAACGTAGGCGGGGGCGAGCGGTGCGTTTTTCTCGTAAACGCTGGCCGGCCCGCCGGAGAGGATGAATCCCCTGGGGTTGAGCGGCGCTATCTTTTCCCAGGGCGTGTCGTGGGGCATCAGTTCGCAGTAGACCTGAGCTTCGCGCACGCGTCGGGCAATCAGCAGGTTGTACTGCGACCCGAAGTCCAGGACGATGATGGCTTCGCGTTCGGCGCCCGGGGCTGCCTCCGGGGCCGACACCGACTGCTCGCCGCCTATCTCTCTGGCGATTTCGAGATAGGTGGACACCTCGATGTCGTCGGTGGTGGCTATCCGATGGCTTTCATCCGGGGATGGATTGGGTTTCTCATTTACCATCTTATAGAACACAATGTACCATTATGTTATACTAATTTCAAGTGAAAAAAGTACAATATTTAAGCGTGGAAATGCCCCGCAGGCGTGAAATATTTTAGCCCTTTTTCTCTATTACAGTAATATGCCCAAATATGAAATCACCAGTATCAGCCCCGCCGCCACTATGAGTCTCGGTAAGAAAATCGGCCGACATCTTGAGCCGGGCGACGTTATCGCTTTGATAGGGGAGCTGGGCTGCGGCAAGACCCTCCTTACAAAGGGTATCTGTGACGGACTCGGCATGCCGGAGCGGCAGGTCAACAGCCCCACCTTCGTGCTGGTGAACGAATACCGTGGCCGACTGCCTGTTTTTCACGTCGACCTGTATCGCTTGAGCGGTATCGACGACGGCTTTGAAATCGGGATTACGGACTATTTATCGCGGGCGCGGGAGGGCATCATGATTATCGAGTGGGCGGAAAAAATAATCGACCTGCTACCTCCCGACCTCCTGAAAGTAGAGTTTGACATAATATCAATACAAAAACGACACATAGTGTTTTCTTCAACCTCCCGCAGGTTTGCC
>JAFGHK010000070.1 GCA_016930185.1 Dehalococcoidales bacterium
TCAAATCCACTCGCCCCGACCATTTAACCTACCCCTGGATTTGTTCCTCTTTAAGTGAGTAATCAAATCCACTCGCCCCGACCATTTTATTTTTCCACCTCTTTCTTCGCCTCCTCCCAGAGTTCGTCCCATTCCTTTAGAGTAAGCTTCTGGAGATCCTTGCCGCGCCGGCGGCAGAGTTCCTCAACGCTGGAGAAACGACGGTAAAATTTTTTATTAGCCTCACGGAGGGCTACCTCGGCGTCGATACCCTGCCAGCGGGCGAAATTGACCAGCGTAAAAAGGAGGTCGCCGAACTCCTGCGTTTTTTCCTCGGGGCCGGCAGCTTCCTTAATTTCCCCGATTTCCTCGATGAGCTTATCGATAACGCCGTCCAAATTTTCCCACTCGAAGCCGACCCTCACGGCGCGGCGGGAAATCTCATAGGCGTAAGCGAGGGCGGGCATCTGCCGCGGGACGCCGTCCAGCATGGACTTACCGGCTTCCCTCTCCTCCTTCTTTAAGACCTCCCAGTTGTGCATGACCTCCGTAGAATCCTTTACCTTCTTATTGCCGAAGATATGGGGGTGGCGGCGGACGATTTTTTCCGAGATGCCCTTGATAACGTCGTCGATTTCAAACTCGCCGTCGTCCTTGGCTATCTGGGCGTGCAGGACAATCTGTAGAAGCAAATCGCCGAGCTCCTCGCGTAATTTAGCGGAGTCGGCTTCATCCAGCGCCTCCAGGACCTCATAGGCTTCAGAGAGCAGATTTTCACGTAGGGATTGATGGGTCTGCTCCTTATCCCAGGGGCAGCCGTCAGGGGCGCGCAGCCTGGCGATTATATCCACGAAGGTATCGAACTTATGCAAATTATCCGGTGCGGGCAAGGGCAGCCTCCTTAAACTTGATTATAACGGGAGAGTGCGATTGAAGCAACAGGGAGGGAATTCGTGACTTTACTTACTCACGCATTTGCGCAATTACGCACCTGCGTCTTTACTCTAAGAAGGTAACTTCGAACCGATGAAATCCCGCTGGCCCCGGATAAACTCGGCGGCGGGCATGGCTTTTTTACCAGCGTACTGCATATTCAATAAAACTAGGATACCGTCTCCGGTGTTTACGCCCACGCTACCCTGCTCCTGAAGAGCTATCACACGTCCGGCCTCTTTAGAATAGCCTCCGACCAGAACAGCAGCCCCGTTGATTTTAAGCTGTTTGCCCTTCCAGTAGGTATATGCGCCGGGCCAGGGATTATAGGCGCGCACACGCCGCCAGATTTCTTCCGCCGACAGATGCCAGTCAATCTCCCCGTCTTCCTTTTTCACAAGCCCGACGTAATTAGCACGGGATTCATCCTGGGGGAGGGGCTTAATTTCCCCGCGCAGCCAGCCGGTGAGGGCTTCCTGCAAAAGATGCGCGCCCACGATTGAAAGCTTTTCCGTGAGGCTGCCGGTGTTATCGGCGGGCATAATGGGTATACAAGCGGCGGCTAAAACCGGGCCGGTATCCAGCTTATGTCTCACCTGCTGCACGCTGACGCCGGTAAAGTCATCACCGGCTAGTATAGCCGCCGCCACCGGCGAGGCGCCGCGGTGCCTGGGCAAAAGGGAAAAGTGCACGTTGAGGCACTGGCGGGGTGGTATATCCAGCAATACCTGCGGCAGGAGCTGGCCGTAGGCGCAGACGACGATAACATCCGGCTTGAGCGCCGCCAGTTCCACCAGCGCTTCGGCCGAGTTGACAGTCTCCGGCTGTATTACGGGTATTCCCCACTTAAGCGCCGCGGCCTTGACCGGCGAAACCGCCAGACCCCGTCCGCGACCGGCAGGCCTGTCCGGCTGGGTATAGACGGAAACGATATCAAATTTATTGATAACCAGCTGTTCCAGCGAAGGCACGGCGAACTGCGGCGACCCCATAAAAACGATTCGCAAGGTATCCCTCCAGTCGCCAAAATTTTATCACTAAAATATTTTTTTTACCACCCCTCGTTGTTGGGCGAGGGACACCAGTAAATGCCCAAAAAAGCCAGTTTTCAAGAGCTATTAAGAGCCGTCATGGGGGGAAAACGGCTGGCGCTTGATGTCAAAATATTTGCCATGAGGGGGGCGGCGGATGTATGCTAGGTGGTGTTAATAAATTAACCGTTTATTAACATTTTCAACTCGCCGGGGCCTTGCGCAAAGGCGGGAAGTCCATGTGATTTTGGAGAGGGCGTACTTTTGCCTTTTTTTTGATAAATCAGGAGTGACGATAAGGTATTGCGGTAGATAAAAGATAGTATATGGACTCGTACGATAAGCGCCCACCAAAAGAAATATGGGAAATAGCCCTGGGGGAATTACAGGTCCAGGTAAGCAAGGCCAACTTCCGGACCTGGTTCAGCAAGACTATCGGTTTGAGCTACCAGGACAACCAATTCATTATCGGCGTACCGAATACTTTCGCTGCTGAATATCTTGAGAAAAACCAGCGCTCACTCATAGAGAAAGCTCTTGCCGGCCTAACGGCACCGGACGTACAGGTGGTCTTCCAGGTAAACGGTAAGTCCCACCGCCAGACTGCAACAACAGAAGATGTTAAGCCCATACCGTCGACTCCCCCGTCTTTCACCAGACTAAACCCCGATTACGTTTTCGATTCGTTTATCGAAGGCGGCGGCAATAAACTTGCCCGTGCGGTAGCGCAGTCGGTAGCCCAGAACCCGGGACACAGCTACAACCCGCTATTTATCTACGGCGGGGTCGGTCTCGGTAAGACACACCTGCTGCACGCCATCGGCCAGGCGGCTACCGCCAGCAGCATCAACGTCATATGCATAAGCGCCGAGCAGTTCACCAACGAATTCGTTACCGCCCTACGCGATAAGAATACCGAAGATTTCCGCAACAAGTACCGCAGCATCGGCATGCTGCTTATCGACGACATCCAGTTCATCGGGGGCAAAGAGCAGACCGAGGAGAGTTTTTTCCACACCTTCAACGAGCTGCACAACACCAACCGCCAGATTGTCATGACCAGCGACTGCCCGCCCAAAGCGATACAGTTAATCGAGGAGAGGCTGCGGTCCCGATTCGAATGGGGCTTAGTCGTCGATATCAAGCCGCCGGACTACAAAACGCGACTGGCTATTCTCGAATCCAAAGCCCGCCAGAGGGGAATCAGTGTTCCGGCGGATGTTCTCGAGATTATCGCCAGGGAAGACCAGAGCAACATCAGGATACTGGAGGGCTCGCTCAACAGGGTCTGCGCCTTCGCCAAGCTGCTGAAAGCCGAGCCGACCCCGGAGATAGCGTCGCGGGCGCTGGCCGATATAGCCAGTAAAGAATATGTGCCCGACGATATCACTCCATCGGCGATTATCAACGCCGTTGCCAAGAGCTTCCAGATGCCGAACGATGCTCTGCTGGGACGCAAACGCGACAAGGACACCGCATTAGCCCGCCGTATGGCGATTTACCTCATCCGGCGGGAGACCAACTATTCACTGTCGCAGATAGGGGAAGCACTGGGGAAACGCGATGCTTCTTATGTAACCAACGCCTGCAGGAAGATATCCGGAGACATCGATTCCAGCCCGTTTCTAAAGCGCAAAGTCCGGGACATCCAGCGCAAACTTCAGCACTAGACGGTCATCGATTTTATCGCCTTTTTTATCAATATAACGACGATTTTTTACTTTGTTCCATCTTCCTTTTCTACCCATGGGTTATTGATATTTTGAGCTTATTTTGATATTTTAACAATCATATCCGGGCCTATCCTTGTTGAAGTTTTGCGACCATTCGTTCTGTAAAGGATATCATTCCTCACTAATCCGGCGTGTTTCAATCTTTACTTTATTTATGATTATAGTACTGTTTAAAAAAGTATATATAACTTGTTGTATAATCATATTGTTTAATTAAGTTTGTTCTTTTAAGTGAAATGATTGACAGTGCAGAGATAAAGGTAAAGGCGGGTGATGGAGGCAGTGGTATGGTGGGTTTCCGCAGGGAAATGTACGTACCCTATGGTGGTCCGGACGGGGGTGATGGGGGAAAGGGTGGAGATGTAATCATCAGGGCAGACAGGTCAACGGACAGTCTGCGGGACTACCGGCAGAGTAGGGTATACAGAGCCGAGAGCGGTCACAATGGCGCCGGCAGGCGTAAGCACGGGAGGGACGGAAAGGACATTATGCTGGCGGTGCCCCCGGGAACGATGATATTTACCGGGGAAAACGGCAGCAGAATGATGCTAGCCGACCTTGAAAAAGACGGAGATAAAGTAGTCGCAGCGGCGGGGGGTAAAGGTGGGTGGGGCAACGTACACTTTAAGTCGTCCACCAACCAGGCGCCACGCATAGCTCTAAGGGGTGAAAAGGGCGAGGAAAAGACAATCCGGCTGGAGATGAGAATAATCGCCGA
>JAFGHK010000071.1 GCA_016930185.1 Dehalococcoidales bacterium
ATCGGGGGAGTAATCAAATCCCTCCACTCACCCCAGCACCTCCTGATTTGTTTCCTCTCATCGGGGGAGTAATCAAATCCCTCCACTTATCTTAATAAAACTCATGATTTGCCGAAAAGGTCGCTATGGGGTAAGATTGAGACTGAACGCGAGCGCCTGTAGCTCAGCGGAACAGAGCACCGGTCTTCGGAACCGGGGGTCGTGGGTTCGAATCCCTCCAGGCGCGCCAGATTTTAAAGCTGAATTGACAAAATTAAAGACCTTAGAAATAAGGTCTTTTTCGTTTTTGCTAACAAATTGCTAACAAATTAGATGATTAAGGAAACTTTAGGTCAACAGTTTTTAATATTTTGTCAGCAGTCTCGTACATAGAAAGTGAATTAGATGCAGCCCTTAGAGCAAAATCTTCGCTCGGAGTCCAATTGGAGCCCCATAATGATTCTGCACCAATCCTAAAAAGAAACTGCCCAGTTAGGAGTCTGTTTCCAATTTGGTTATAACGAAGAATATCAGCTTCAACATGATTACAAACATGAGCAACACAATTTAATATTTCCTTCTCATTTTCAGTTAGATTGTCTGGGTCTTTACAATGAGTCTTCATCCATTTTTCAAACAAATTATACCTAAATGTATTTACTCGAGTAATCGTCATTCGACCAAAAGCAGTATTTTCACTCAGATGTTGACCGTCTTTACCTATAGTAGCTGTTTTCCCAACAGTTTTATTATATGCACCTACTGATTCCCATATTTTGCTCCCATCTTTACTTTGTAAATACCGTAAAGTAAAAATCGCCTGTTGAACTGCCTTATCAATATCAGGATATTTTTTAAAGAAGACCAAAGAAAAGAGTTCAAGATTCATAGCTGTCATCTCAATTTCAAAAAGACGACGGTCAACTTTTGAAAAGGAAGGGAAAGAATCTAATAGTAGTTGATATACATGGTCTAGTATATCTTGACTTCCATCAACGCCATCTACGTTAGCGTGAAACATTTGGGAATCATAATAATATCTACAAAAAGACTCCATGTCGATCTTTTGTTTATTACTAAAGATTCCCATAAATTTCTAACCCATACTTAAGGGTATATCGATTATTTATATATAAACAATGTGTATTTGTCAAATATTAGATTATTTTACACTGCGAGTTTAATATTTCATCGAACTTATTGGCTGCTGCTTGCTGTAATCCTGGCGTAACATGGCTATATGTATCAAGGGTTATCTGGATACTGGAATGGCCTAGCCTTTCTTGCACTATCTTGGGGTGGATACCTTGTTTTAACATCAAGGAAGCTCTTGATAAGCTATGGGTTAAATAAACTAAAGCTTAATACCTAATTCTTTCGGCTTTTCAGTAGACTTCACTTCTTTAGTTAACACCAGCGGTCTAAAATCCCCGGATTTCTTTTTCTTTTTCTGATTTCCACTCCAGGCAAACCCGCCAAAAATACGCACCGCCCAGTACATAAGGTATTTCTTTACAGGATGGACTTCAAGGACACCCATGGCTTCCAGGAAAACATCATCGGACTCTCTGCGCGAGCGTTTCTGCGTCCAGTAGCAATAATCATGGATAACAGCCGCATTACCATACCTTCCCCACCTGGGCAGAATTACCCAGAGAGGCCTGGGAATACTGGCAAAATCGGTCATAAAGGTGATGGGGACTTCAATAGTATCGCCGCTGCCCTCTTCATGGACATCATAACCGAAATCCCGGCGAGTGAACCAGGTCCTGCCATCATCAAGAGGAGAAACCGTTAAAACCTC
This sequence comes from Dehalococcoidales bacterium, assembly GCA_016930185.1. Classification (GTDB taxonomy): domain Bacteria; phylum Chloroflexota; class Dehalococcoidia; order Dehalococcoidales; family RBG-16-60-22; genus RBG-13-51-18. The sequence goes on from JAFGHK010000071.1 coordinate 1,784, forward strand.
CGTAAACCTGCTCACAGGGTCACCTCCTTCACAAATACCAGGTGTCTTAATTATATATTTTCAGGGACGATTGTCAATGAAAAGATGACGCGGGATTTAAGTTAGAATGTCATAAATTAAACCTCGCCGTAAAGGCCGTCGCGGTAAGATCTTATCAGCTTCACGGAGGTAATGAGATTGGTCAGGTCGTTAATACTCCTGGTATATACCCTGATGTAGTTGCCGGTGAGACCCGACCACACATTGCCGGAGCGCTGCTCCCAGAGAACATCCAGCGTTTTACCAATGAAATGATTATTGAATGCTTTACTGCTCTCCTTTGCCAGCGAAAGCATAAGGCCGACGCGCCCTTTTACTATGCCGGCTGGAACATGGTCGGGCATTGAGACGGCTTCGGTGGCGGGGCGGGGTGAGAAAGGAAAAACGTGAATACGGGCGAACCGTATCTCGCGGCAAAAGTCCAGGGTTTCCTTAAATTCAGCATCAGTCTCGCCGGGGAAACCGACGATAACGTCGGAAGTAACCGCGACATCCGGCACCGAGCCGCGGATTAGCTCAACAGCCTTGCGATAGATATCTGCCGTGTAGCGGCGCTTCATTCTTTTCAGGATGGCATCGCTGCCGCTCTGGAGGGACAGGTGAAAATGGGGGCACAGTCGGGCGTCCTGCCAGAGACTTACCAGGGAGGGGGAAATATGGTGGGGCTGGAGGGAGGAAAGACGCAGACGGGGGACAGGGGTATCGGCGAGAATACGCCGGATAAGGTTTTCCAGGTTAACGCCGCTGCTTTCATAAGAGCCTATTTCCGTTCCGGTCAGGACCACCTCGCGGTAGCCGCCGGCAACCAGCCGCCGCACTTGAGCAGTTATTCTTTCAACCGGCACGTTTTGCAGTCGACTACGCACGTACGGAACGATGCAGTAGGCGCAGAAGTTTTTGCATCCGTCCTGCGCCTTGAGAAAGGCGCGGGTACGACGGGCGGCGGACGGGCCGGAGGGCATAGCAGCGACCTTTTCCATACTTTGGGGGACACCCAGCAGTTTAAGGAGATTCATCTTGCAGTCGTTTCCAAGGACAAGCTCCACGCCCTCTATCCTGGCGAGTTCGGCGGGGGCGCGGTGGGCATAGCACCCGATGGCGATAAGGCGGGCGGAGGGATTGCGCCGTCGGGCAAGACGCAGCAGGTGCCGCGACTTGCGGTCGGCAACGTGGGTAACGGTGCAGGTGTTGATGACATAGATATCGGCTTTATCCGAAGGGCCGACCAGTTTATAGCCGGCGGCTTCCAGTTGGCGGGCTAATTGCTGGACTTCCGCCTGGTTCAGCTTGCAGCCGAGACTGTCTAAAGCAACGGTGGGAGGTTTAATAATATTATTCATACCAAAAGAAGCGCCAGTAAAAATTATAGCGTCAGGCGAGGAGGGAGGTCAAAGGGCAAAATTTAGAAGTAGAGATATGGCTTGAACTTGAAAATAAGTAAGAAATATGTTAAAAATTAGGTATAAATCCCCATTATTTTACATTCTTTCCAGCTAAAACAAGGAGGTTACTGACATCAGTAGTCAATATAACAGAGTAGTCGTAACCGGCATCGGCGCGCTTACGCCGCTGGGCCTGGATATGGCCACGACATGGGAAAACCTTATTGCCGGCAAATCCGGCGTAGGATATATCACGCTTTTCGACGCCTCGAAAATGGAAGTAAAAATCGCCGGAGAGGTCAAGGGGTTCGACCCCAATAATTATATCAACCGCAAGGAAATACGGCGCATGGACCGTTTTGCGCAGCTGGCGGTGGCCGCCGGCTTCGAGGCGGTCAAAGATGCCAACCTTAAAATCGACGAGAGTAACAAGGACGATATCGGCGTATTCATTGGGAGCGGCATCGGCGGCCTGACCACCCTGTTCAACCAGGCCAGAATACTTGTGGAAAAGGGCCCGAACAGGGTAAGTCCATTCCTGGCGCCGATGATGATTTCAGATATCGCCGCCGCCCAGATATCGATAGCGCTGGGGGTAAGAGGACCCAACATGTGCATGACATCGGCCTGCTCCAGCGGGTCGGATGCCATAGGCCTGGCCGTAGAATACATCAAAAACGGCATCGCACAGGTAATGATTGCCGGCGGCGCCGAGGCGATTATCAACCCAATGGGAATAACCGCCTTCAGCCAGCTAAAAGCACTTTCAACGAGGAACGACGCGCCGGAGAAGGCATCGCGTCCCTTCGATAAAGAGAGGGACGGCTTTATACTCTCCGAGGGTTCCGTGGTCCTGATACTCGAGACACTCGACCATGCCCTGAAACGAGGGACCAATATACTGGCGGAAGTCGCGGGCTACGGGGCCACCGCCGACTCTTACCACGTGACGCAGCCCATGGAAAGCGGCGAAGGGGCGGCTAAAGCGATGCAACTGGCGATGAAAAGGGGCAACATCAAGCCCGAGGAAATAGATTATATCAACGCGCACGGCACGTCCACGCAACTGAACGACGCCATGGAGACCAAGGCGATAAAAATAGCTTTCGGCGAGCGCGCTTATAAAATCCCGGTAAGCTCCACGAAGTCAATGACGGGACACCTCATCGGCTGCGCCGGTTCGCTGGAGCCGGCCGTCTGCATCATGACGATTTTGAAAGGTATCGTGCCGCCGACGACTAACTACGAGAACCCCGACCCCGAATGCGACCTTGATTACGTGCCCAACACCGCCCGGCAGGTCAAGGTGAATACCGCGCTGAGCAACTCCTTCGGTTTCGGCGGCCATAATTCGGTACTCATCTTGAGGAAGTATTCCGAGGCATAAATTTGAGCCATTGTAGCTGGAAACTGCTGCCACCGGTAGAAGTCCACACCGATAAGGACAGCCAGTCCAGCTATCCCCCTTTGCTAATTCAACTCCTGCACAACCGTGGCGTCACCAGACCGGAGGACATCCAGTCATTTCTCGCCAGCGACCGCAGCTCGATGGGCGACCCGCTGTTATTTCCCGATATGGAAAAGGCGGTGGCCAGAATCAAACGGGCGCTGCTTAAAGGCGAGACAGTCGGGGTCTATGGTGACTTCGACGCCGACGGCATGACTGCCACCGCTGTGCTCGTGCAGGGACTTTCGCTGCTCCAGGGCAAGACTATTCCCTACATACCGCACCGCCAGACGGAGGGGCACGGCCTGACAATATCCGCGTTGAACAAACTCCACGAACAGGGGGCCAGCCTGGTGATATCCGTCGACTGCGGTGTTACGGACGCAGCAGAGGTAAAAAAAGCTACGGACGCAGGGCTTGATATCATCATCACCGACCACCACAGTCCACCGGAAAAAATACCGGAAGCCCTGGCGATAATCAATCCCAAGCTGAATGACTCTCGATATCCGTATGACAATCTGGCGGGGGTGGGGGTGGCTTTTAAGCTGCTCCAGGCGCTGTTCCGGAGTCTGGAGAAAGAGGAGCAAATCGATACCATGACAGACCTAGTGGCTATAGGCACTATCGCCGATATGTCCCCGCCGCTGGGAGAAAACCGTTTCCTTATCAAAGAAGGCCTGAAAAACATCAACGCCAACCCGCGTCCCGGCATCAGAGAACTCATAAAACAGACACGCCTAGAGGAGGGAAAAATCAATGCGGACAGGATTGCCTGGGTCATTGCGCCATGTCTTAACGCGGCGGGAAGGCTTGCCGACGGGCTGACTGGCTACAATCTCCTGATGACGGAGTCGGACAAGGAAGCGCAAGAGCTGGCGGCCTGGCTGGCACAGAAGAATGAGGAAAGGCAGCGGCTGACCACCGCCACACTGGAAAAGGCAAGGGAGCAGGTCATCGCCATGGGTCTGCCGCCGCTGTTGATAACCGCAGACACGGAATACCCGATGGGCATCGCCGGTCTGGTGGCTAGCAGATTAGTGGAAGAATTTTACCGTCCGTCCATCGTAATCCACATAGCGGATACGGAATGTCACGGCAGCTGCCGCAGTATCCCGGAGTTCGACATCATCGCCGCGCTTAACAATTTCAGCAGGTATTTCACGCGTTTCGGGGGGCATGCCGCGGCGGCTGGCTTCACCATGCCGACGAAAGACCTGCCGCAAATGGAACAGGAACTCTCGGCATTTGTCACGGAGAAACTGGCCGGAGTGGAATTGCGCCCGCACCTGAACATCGACGCCGAAGTGAAATTGAACGAACTGGGAGGGGACACCTACCCGACGACGCAGCTGCTGGCGCCGTTCGGGCACGGCAACCCGGTGCCGACATTCATGAGCCGCGGGGTAGAGGTGCTGGAAAGACGCACCATGGGCAACGGCAACGAACACCTGCGGATGAGACTGAAACAGGGAGGCTCGATATGGGACTGCGTGGCCTTCCGGCTGGGCAACCACCAGAAAGAATTCGCGCCGCGCATCGATATCGTTTACAATCTGGAGGTGGACAACTGGAGAGGCAAAAACCAGCTACGACTGAACATACTGGACTTTAAAAGAAGCGGCTGACAGGAGAGGAAGATGAAAAATCCAAACGGGCCTTACCCGGGGAGGCAGCTTTTCCTGGGGATGACGAAGGACGAGAGACCGGTTTTCGCCTACCTGGTGACCGGGCGCTCGCCGCAGAGTCGGGAGAGAAAAGCAACGTCTAAAGAAAACAGCATTATCATGGGACCTATCGGCAATGTTGCTTACGACCCGCTGCGGCACTATACGGCGGTCAAGTATGATAACGATATCGGTCTATTAGTTGTAAGTAATGGCATACAGACGGAGTCGATTTTTGAGACATACAAGCTCCTGTATCACGTAAAGTCCAGACCGGCGAGCGACTACCTGAAGAAAATTATGGACGGCGCCAACTACGAGCCGGATAGTCTAAAGACACCGCGCATCTCCGGGATTATAACTAACATTAATGAGAAAAATACTCCAGTTTATATTCTAAGCATCAAGATGGCGGGTAAACCTGCTTTCGTATGGGAAGTCAAGCCGAAGGCAGGGACATTGTACGGCGTGGCCACATACCAAGGAAAAATGGAAAATCCGGGGGCTTTTAACGCGGCAAAGGGGCCGGCGGAACTGAAATGTGACGCCACCACGCCGCAAAAAATCGCCGAATTCACCTACGAGATATCGGCGGCGGACCACAAAGGCGATGATATCCGGGTATGCGCTATCGGGGGGATAAGGGGGGAGGACAATACCTGGAAGCTGGCGCTGATTAACAGGCATAAGGACTAGGCAGCAGGCTTTTCGGCGGGGGGTTCGGCGGCTTCTTTCTTAATCCAGCGCGTTTTCCATATCAGCTGCACACCAGCGAATATCAACACCGCAATAGAGATAAGCTGGGCTTCATCCAGGCCGATAAACAGCACGTTTCTATCGCGGATAAAGTCGATACCGAGCCTCCAGGCGGCGTAGAAAACCAGATAGATAAGGAACAAAGAACCGTCGGGGCGGAACCTATTTCTAAAAATCATCAGGATACCAAAAACGATAAGGTTATAGATAATTTCATATACCTGCGTGGGATGCACAGCGAAGCCAATTGGTCCGTAGCTGGCCGGATGCATGTAAACGAACGCCCATGGCAAATCCGTGGGCACTCCATAGCAGCAGCCGTTAATCGTACAACCCACCCGGCCTACTGCCTGCGCCAGGATTATCGCCGGGGCGATAACGTCCGCCAGATATCCAAAAGATATTTTTCTTATCCGACTGTAAATCCAGATGCCCAGCGCCGCGCCCAGAACAGCGCCGTAGATGGTAAGCCCCTCACCTCCGATTATCTGCCCGGGATTCCGCATAAAATAGTCCCAGTGTTCGATGACATGCAGGAAACGGGAAAATATTACGCCGGAGGGGATACCCACCAGGGCGGCGTTTAGGACCATGTTATAAGACAGGCGGGGGTTTTTCCTGACGGCAATCAAAGCCCAGGTAACCACGGTCAGCACCGCCAGCGCTACCATGATGCCGTACCAGCGGACATCGGTGCCGCCGATGGAAAAGGCTATGGGGCTAACTTCTACATATATCATATTTTCTCTATATTATAATATTTTATGCCCCACACCACACCTGGATTCCCGTTTCCACGGGAATGACGTGCTGGGAATCTTAAGAGGTCAGCGCCTCGGTAAATTCTTTAGCATTAAAATCGACCATATCCTCCAGTCCTTCGCCGACGCCGATAAGCTGGATGGGTAACTTAAGCTCATCGCAGATAGCCAGGGCAATGCCGCCCTTTGCCGTGCCGTCCAGCTTGGCAATAAACACACCTGTAACGCCAACGGCCTCGGTGAAGTAGCGCGCCTGGGTAAGCCCGTTCTGGCCGGTGGTGGCGTCCAGCACTAGGATAACCTCGTGGGGGGCGGTGGCATCAAGCTTGGCGGCCACGCGGCGGACCTTCTTAAGCTCCTCCATCAGATTGAACTTGGTGTGCAAGCGCCCGGCGGTATCGATGATTAGGATGTCCGCACCGCGGCTCTTGGCCGCCTGAAAGGCATCATAGACGACGGCACCAGGGTCGGCGCCGGGCTGGTGGGCGATAACGTCCACCCCCACCCTTTCGCCCTGCTTCTTAAGTTGTTCAATGGCGGCGGCCCGGAAGGTATCTGCCGCAGCCAGAAGGACCGACCTGCCTTCCTTTTTATATTTATATGCCAGCTTGGCGATAGAGGTGGTCTTACCGCTGCCGTTCACGCCGACTACGAGGATTACCCTTGGAGAAGTTACCGCGGCAGAAGGCTCGCCGGCAGGAACGGACAGGATTCCGGTCATTTCCTCCTGAAGGAGGGCGCGAACATGAGAGCCGTCCAGCTTTGCCTCGGAGGCATGCTTCTTTACGGTATCGATAAGTTTAGAGGCGGTGGCAACGCCGACATCGGCGGAGATAAGCAGCTCTTCAAGCTCTTCCCAGACCTCTTCGTCGATAGCGGCGCGGTCGAAGAGAGACATCGCCTGACCGAACCAGGTATCACGGGTGCGCTTTAAGGCTCTTTGAAAAATGTTAATAGGATTACCTCCTGCCTATAGTATATAAGTTACAAGTTATAAGTAACAAGTAACAAAATAATCAAATAGATAAATCGTTCTTCTGCAGTCTTAAGGTAAATAAGGGTAAAACATCGGGTAAATACCCTTAGAAAAATAAATGATAACCCTGTTGCCGTTATGTTAAAGGACAGGTAAACTTTTTAAAAGAAATAAATATACCGGGAGGCCAGGTGCTTACGGAAAACTACCTGTTGTTCGCCATCTTTATGATGTTCAACCTGTGGGCGGTAATCGCTTTCTGTATTTACATCATCAGGCCGCTGCAGACACGCTGGGCGATTATCCAGGCCCGCAAGATAGTGGCGGAGGGCAAGATGAGGAACGACTGGCGATTCCGTAATGTTTACCGCATGCTTGCAACCGCCAAGAACGACCTCGAAGCCGCCAAACTCTGGCAAAAGCTGGACAGCATGAAATAAAAAGAATTCACATAGCCATCTCTATAAAAGAGGGGACGGCGCAAACTCCAGGACTGTATTTATACAAAAAAAATTCTGGCAAGGCGCCGTTCTCTCTTTTTGTTTGCAGTAGCACCCTGATGTTATATACTGAAAGTAAATGCAGCTATGGAAAAGTTATAGACCGGTTATAGCCGTCCTCCTGCTTCTGGGAGTTTGTCTATCAAGCGCCTGCGGTACTGGGGAAGCGGAAACAACGACACCCGCGACAACCGAGCCGACGCTACCGACAACCACGGAAACAACCACCACGCCAGCGACAACGCCGCCACCTACAACCACCGAAGAACCGGAAGACGAATCTGCCTTATGGTGGGAAGACTTCAAACAGCCTTTTACGCTCGACAGTTCTGCGTACCCGGAGTTTTACCGGGGGGCGTGGGGCGCCAGGCTGGATGAGTTAAGGAGCTACCTGCTGAACGCTGCTAAACTGCGGGAGGATGGGGTAGATACCATCATGATGGAGGCAGAGATTGTCCTCGACCCCGAGACCCACGAACCTAAATCAATCGGCGATGACATCTTTATCTTCTACCTGCAGGCACTGAAAAGAGAAGGCTTCAGGATTATCCTGATTCCCAACGCCATGCACCCTAATTTAGCCCAGGGGCTGGAGTACGACTGGGAAAATAGCAGCGACCCCGATAAAGACTATTACCCCAGCTACGAACTCATCAGGAAGTTCGACGGGGTGGTGCTGAAGTGGGCGGCTATTGCCGAAGAATACGACGTTGAAGCCTTCCTGCCGATGCTGGAGCCGTATAAGCTGGCGGGAGACTACCAGATGGCATCGCAGTGGCTGCAGGAAATCCTGCCGCAAATCCGGGAGGTATATAGCGGGCAGGTATGGGCGACCGAAATCATGCACGACATCGGGCATGGACTAAGCATCCCACGTCCTTTAAATTACAGCGGCTATAACTTCCTGGTAAGCGGTCCGCCGGCCGGCTGGAAAGAAGCCAATTACTGGGAAGATATGATTGAGTTTTTTATCCAGAAAGGCCTGGAATATACCGATAATTATAGTATGCAGGGTTTCGGGCTTTACGAGTACGGGGGATACACCGGGGGCATCTGGTACGAGGACGTGCAGATGGCAGCCATAGGTCAAAATTTAACTCAAGAACAGGCAGCGAACATAGCCGAAGCATTCATAAGGCAGGCGAGCGGCAAAATCAAAGCAAGTTTCCCGAGGATGTCGGTGGGGTGGGTGGACTTCGATACGCCTTCCTACGAGATAATAACCGCCTGGTATAAAAGCATGGGAGACAATATCTTCCCTCCGGTTATATATAGCTGGACATACGGACATTATATCGTATATAGGTGGACATACGAGCAATTGATAGAGATTGAGCAAAAACTGGGCGGGGACGATTACGAAATCATTTTTAACCTGGATTCACCCCATTAGCGACGCAAATTGTATCCACCAGAGCAACGGATTATACTGTTTTTAAAGGATGCTTTTACACTTGTGGAGGTGACAGATGGCAGACAGAAACAAACCGATAACCAAAGGCGAAACAGCGCCTGATTTTACGCTAAAAGACCAATTTGGAAAAGACTTCAAACTTACCGACTACAAGGGTAAAAAAGTATTGCTTTCATTCCATCCGCTGGCATGGACGGGCATCTGCACCGACCAGATGAAGTCGCTTGAAAAAAATTACAAAAATTTTGCGGCCCTGAATACGGTGGCGTTGGGGTTAAGCGTTGACGCAGTACCGACCAAGAAAGCATGGTCTGATAACATGAAGCTGAAACATCTTAAGATACTCTCAGATTTCTGGCCGCATGGCCAGGTGGCGAAAGCCTACGGGCTTTTCCGGGAGCAAGGGGGCACCTCCGAAAGAGCCAATGTAATCGTGGATGAGAAAGGGAAGGTGGCCTGGGTTAAGGTATATAAAATCAGCCAGCTCCCGCCTATCGACGAAGTAATAGAAGTATTAAAAAAGCTATAATTATTAGAACTACTGTGCTATAATATTGCTATGCCAGACTTTAAAATCGTTTCCGATTTCAAGATGACCGGCGACCAGCCAGAGGCGGTGGACAAACTGGCGGAGGGGCTGGAAAAGGGGTTTAAGCACCAGACCCTGCTGGGCGTGACGGGCAGCGGCAAGACCTTCACGATGGCCAACGTCATCGAGAAGGTGCAGCGGCCGACGCTGGTTATCTGCCATAACAAGACGCTGGCGGCGCAGCTTGCCAGCGAGTTCAAGGAGTTCTTCCCGGAAAACTCGGTAGAGTACTTCGTCAGTTATTACGATTATTATCAGCCGGAGGCTTACATACCGCATAAAGACCTGTACATCGAGAAGGACGCGGATATCAACGAGGAAATCGATAAGCTGCGGCACGCCGCCACCCACGCCCTGCTTTCGCGGCGGGACGTGCTCATCGTGGCATCGGTATCATGTATCTACGGACTCGGCGAGCCGGGGGAATACCAGGGGTTCGTCGCCACGCTCAAGAAAGGCCAGCATTACGGTCGGCAGCAGTTTTTAAGACAGCTAGTGGACATGCAGTACGGCCGCAACGAGCTCGACTTATCCCGGGGGAAGTTCCGCATAAGGGGAGACACCCTGGAGATACAGCCGGCCTACGAGGAGATTGCCTTAAGGATAGAGTTCTTCGGGGACGATATAGAAAAAATAATGTCGCTGGACCCGCTAACGGGTGAAATCCTGAAAGAGCTTGATGAAGTGCATATTTTCCCCGCCAAGCACTTCGTCACTTCACGGGAGATGATGACCAAAGCCATGGAGGGGATAAGGGTGGAGCTTGCCGAGAGACTGAAGGAACTAAACGCCCAGGGCAAGGTGGTGGAGGCGGCCAGGCTGCAGGCACGCACCGAGTACGACCTGGAGATGATGGTGGAGGCAGGCTACTGCTCCGGCATCGAGAACTACTCCCGGCACCTGGCGGGACGGCCGGCGGGAAGCTCCCCGTCCACCCTGCTCGACTATTTCCCGAAAGATTTCATCATGTTTATCGACGAGTCGCACATGACGCTGCCGCAGATCAGGGGCATGTACCGCGGCGACAGGTCAAGGAAAGAGACGCTAGTGGAATACGGCTTTAGACTACCCTCGGCGCTGGACAACCGGCCGCTGAACTTCGAGGAGTTCCAGCAGTGCATCGACCAGGTGATATACACCTCGGCGACACCGGCGGATTACGAATACAAGCACAGCTCACAGGTGGTGGAGCAGTTGGTGAGACCGACGGGCCTGCTGGAGCCGACCGTCGAGGTTAAGCCGACGAAGGGGCAAATCGACGACCTCATGGAGCAGATAAAAACCAGGGTAGATAAAGGCAGCCGCTGCCTGGTCACCACACTCACGAAACGCATGGCGGAGGAACTGGCCGACTACCTCATCGAGATGGGCATCAAGACGCACTACTTACACTCGGAAGTGGACACACTGGAGAGAGTAGAAATCCTGCGCGACCTGCGTCTCGGCGTGTACGACGTTATCGTCGGAATCAACCTTTTAAGGGAGGGGCTCGACCTGCCGGAGGTAAGCCTGGTGGCCATCCTCGACGCGGACAAGGAGGGCTACTTGAGGTCGAAGGTATCCATGATACAGACGATGGGACGGGCGGCGCGGCACGTCGACGGGCATGTGATTATGTACGCTGACACAATAACGAAGTCCATGCAGGAAGCGATAGACGAAACGGTGCGGCGGCGCAAGGTGCAGGAGGACTACAATCGGGAGCACGGCATCACACCGCAGGGCATACGGAAAGCAGTGCGTGACATCACGGAGCGGGTGAAAGCGGCGGCAGTGGCGGAAAAGAAGGCCGAATACATAGTGGAAGCGCCGGCAAGTCGCGAGGATATAGCCAGGCTGGTGAGAGACCTGGAGAAGGAAATGAAACAGGCCGCCAAAGCCATGGAGTTCGAGAAGGCAGCCCTGATAAGGGACAGGATTATAGAGTTACGTAAAGAGATGGTGATAGAAGACGGACAGAAGTTTGTTAAAATGAAAGGAAGCAGTAAATGATACCAAAAACTAAAGAAGAAGCGATAAAAACAGCGCGGGAAAAAACCCTGGAAAACATGAAGAAATTCGGCAGTTGAAGCTACAGTACTGTTCTTGCGTTGCAAGATACATTCGACTTGAAAGACGAGGCTTTGCTAAAGGCTTCCGGTGCGATGACAGGGGGCATAGGAGGGATGGCTGATGCCTGCGGGACGCTGTTAGGCGCCACGCAGATGCTGGGGTCGATAAGCGGTCCGGGGCGGCAGGACGAGCAGGGTATGCCGAAGCTGGGGAATTCGATCAAGCTGGCGGCAGACTTTTATAACTGGTTCAAGGAGAAAAGGGGCTCAACAAGCTGCCGGGATATCGTCACGGAATTCGGAAACGGCAAATTTTACGATTTCGGCGACCCGAAGCAGGCTAAAGAGGCCTTTGAAAAAGGGGTGACGCAGAAATGCGACCAGATGGCGGCGGACAATGCGGCCAGGGCAGCAGAGATGCTCTGGGACGAACTGCACAGGGAGAAGTGAAGGCAACCTATGGCTGAAAAACCGCAAGAGCAAAAGACGCGCCAAGAGGTGCGGGAGGAGAAGCTGCGCAAGAAGAAGGCGAAGATAAAGCAGCACGGGAAGGGCCTGGCTAAGACATACCGGGATGCGGTGGAGAAGAGGAAAGGCTAAGGAAAGAACGATTTTTCTAGCCCTTCCTCTTCTTTTTATTATCCCCCTTATAATCACTTTTTAAGAAATCCGGCTGGCTTTAAGACAGCCAATTTTTTTCTACATAACTTGCCAATCGGGCATTTGTGTCAACGCAAAGTGAATATTTGACGACAAAAGTCCAAATTTAATATATTCTTAATACCTGCTATATAAAGTCTTTATATTTTTTATGTCATTCTTTACATTCAAATAATAAGCTTAATATGTAAGGCCAAACTTATGTGCAGAGCAATGACTGATATGAAACAGGCAGACATTATAATTGAGGAGAAACCCAAACCCAAAATGACAAGGCTCTATATGATGGCAGATAATGAGCTATACGTTAACTTTTGCATAGCCGTTCATAGACTAAAAGCGCCGATAGAATTATTGGGGGGATTAATCGGGCGTGACATTAGTATTCTTAATCCAGCGGTATCGCGCCTGCATCCGGAAGTGGTCTTATTAAGCGTAAAAGACCTTAAGGAAGATACCATAAAAGAAATAGAACATATTCGCAAGGAAAATCCAGATTTAGGTTTTGTCCTTTTACTTGAGGTCTTTAATTCCCAGGATACCGAGAAATTACGCAGACTTTCCCTGATTAAAAGCGAGGGCGGCACGGCAATTTTCCTAAAGCGCCGATTAGCCAAAATAGAATGGCTATGCATAATCGTGTCAGCCGTCAGCCAAGGGCAACTCATCATCGATGCATCACTAACACCGTATATGTTCTCCGGAAAGCCGGGGTATACCTTCCTGAAAAAATTCTCTCTTATGGAGCTGGAAATTATCAGCCTGCTGGCCAACGGTTACACAGATCCAGCTATAGCAGCAACCCTTTGTATCGATGATAAAACGGTAGAACAACAGTTGAATAACATATACAGTAAGCTTAAATCGGACAGCGAAATCGCCGACGAATATCTAAGGGTCAGCTTGGCGAAGCTATTCCTGGAAGCCGTAAACGATTTGAACAGGAATGAAGAACTGATTGTTCAGAATGCGGTCAACCAGATGTAAGGCATCCATCTATTAGTTATCAAAATACAATTGTCCCCTAATTATCAATATATTAGTTCCCCGTTCCCATTATTTCCCGTGATGTACGTGACTAAATAACTCACGTTAATAGTCCATAGAATTGACAAAAATAACAGGATAATAATATCATAAGCAGAATTTAGTTTACGGGGAGGGCTAATGAAAGAACGCATTCACGAACAAATCAGCTATGAACTCAAGCAGGCGGTGCGTATGGACACGATTACCGTCATCATCGCTTTAACGGTCACTTTGATACTGTTCGCCGCGGCGGCGGTAACCGCATCGAGCACCACGGGGTCGATTGTCGGCAGCATGAGCGGGTTCAGAGCCACCAGCGTCAACGCCGCCAGCACGATTATCCTGTGGGTGATTATTGTGGCGATAGCGGCGATTAACTGGTACTCTGTGCGTACGCTCCTGAACCACAAAAAGCGAAGAGGTAAGTTGAACGAGGGGCTGATGAAGCTCTATAAAGACGAGGCCATGGACCAGTATTATGACGGGTCGATTTTCAAAGGATACGAGACCAGATATGACCTCTACGTGGTAATGCTGGGGGCGGTGGGAGCAGTCAGCGTAATAACGCCGCTGGTGATTTTCATAGACAAGATGGTCGCGCTTTAGTCGATTAATACTGGGGGGTAAAGGCGGGGAGGCTTAGCTTTTCTCTTGCTGCTTTTTCCTCTCGGCTTCCAGGCGCCGCTTTTTCTCCAGGTCTTCAAGCTGCTTTTTAACCTTGTCCTCGCCGATGGGACGGAACTTACGGGTAATCCAGCTGCCGAACAGGAAGGTCATACGGTAGTTTTTCAGTTCCTCCCAGGTGTCATAATTATCAGCAAAGCGCTCGGCCTCGGTGGTGGGCTTGTCCATATCTTTTTTAGCTTTTTCATCGATATGAACACCGTGGCGCGCACGGGCGGCGTCTAAAGCTTCATCGTCGGAATGTCCACCGGCGAATATATTTTTGAGAAAAGAGAGAAAACCCATACTAACCTCTCTCCTTTTTATGCTTACACCTTATGGTATACATAATGGGGGCAGGGGTGTCAAGCGGGAAGCGTATTTTGAAGTCAGGGAAAGATAAAGGCGAGAAAAAAGTGCCAATAGTAGCAAATAATGACTATAATGCAGTCCAGACAACACAAAAGCCTGATAATATTCCATACCGACATTGACAGACATAACATGATAGTGCATAATAGCTACGTAAAAGTTTTAGCACTAGAAAGTCAAGGAGTACATGTTAAAAATCAGACTAAGGCGCATGGGGGCCAGAGGACAGCCAAGCTACAGGATGGTCATCGTTGACAGTCGGGCGCCCCGGGACGGGGCATCCGTAGAGATTATCGGGCATTATAACCCGCGGACCGAGCCGCCGACAATATCGATTAAAGAGGAAAGAGCCCTGTACTGGCTCAAGCAGGGAGCCCAGCCGACAGACACCACTGCCAGACTACTAGGTACGGCAGGTATCATGGAAAAGTTCAAACCAGTCAAGGAGAAGTCATGAAAGACCTAGTTGTGTACATCGCCAAGAGCATCGTCAACGAGCCGGATGCAGTGAATGTCGACGAGGAAACCAATGAGGAGGGCATCACGCTGAAGCTGAGCGTGGCCGATGATGACAAGGGAAGAATCATCGGCAAGCAGGGGCAGATAGCGCAGGCAATGCGCACTCTCTTGAGAGTGAAAGCCGCCAAAGCCCAGACCAGAGTAAGACTAGAA
>JAFGHK010000072.1 GCA_016930185.1 Dehalococcoidales bacterium
GCCTTCGAGGTAGCGCTTGAGGTTATCGCAGAACAGCTCGGTGGCGTGCAGCATGTAGTCTTCCATGCCCCCGGAGACGTGGGGACTTAATATTACATTGTCGAAGTCCCAGAGTCGACTCTCTTTCGGGAGGGGTTCTGGGGTGACGACGTCCAGGCCTGCCCCGGCAATTTGTTTGGCATCGAGGGCTTTAATTAAGGCCTCCTGGTCGATAAGGCCGCCCCTACCTATATTAATAATGTAGGCAGTCGATTTCATGGCTTTGAGCTCCGCCTCCCCGATTATATGCCGTGTTTCCGGCGTCAGCGGCAGCGTCAGTGCCACGTAATCGCTTGCCTTGAGCAGTTCCTTCAGCCGGTCCCGGGGCAGAAGCAGGTCCACATTTCTCGCTTTGCCTGCCTTTTTTACCGAGCGGCGGGTGGCGATTACCCTCATGCCGAACGCTCTAGCCAGCCGCGCCACCTCCCTGCCGATATTCCCCAGCCCGATAATGCCCACCGTCTTGCCGCGCAGGGTACTCACCATATAGCGCTGCCAGTTTCTTGTTTGCATCATTTTAAAGCCGAGCGGCGCATTTTTGGCGAGCATTAGCATGAACTCCAGCACGTATTCGCCGATGGGGGTGGCGTGGATGCCGCTGACGCCCGTCATAATGACATCGCTCTTCCATATATCGGTGCCCTGGTGGCGGTCCACGCCAGCGGAAACGGCCTGCATCCATTTTAGCTTCGGGGCGCGAGCGATGATGTTCTTGGGCGGGACGAACCCGAAAATCACCTCGGTCTCGGACAGCAGCGCGTCGAGCTTATCTTTCCCCGATTCGTCCCCGTTGAACTCGGCGAAGACCAGCGTGGAGGCGTCCTTGACGTTTATGCCGGGGCTGACCGACCTGATGCGGCGCAGGATTTCTGCTTCCGCGTGCGGCAGCTGTTTATCGAAAGACGGCGTTATCACCAGGACATTTAAAGAACGCATTGATTCTCTTTCCGTTTTTTATTTTTTCAGGTGCGGGGAATATCCCCTTTCTTTTAAATTATCAGAAGTTGTACTATTACGTCAAAAACAATGTTGATAGCGCGATGAAATAAGGGGTAAAATCAGACCGTGAAAGCGGAAATCATCGCCACCGGCACCGAGCTCCTTCTCGGAGAGGTCACGGACGCCAATACGTCTTTCCTGGCGCAGCAGCTGGCTTCGCTGGGTATCGACCTTTTTTATACGTCGTCGGTCGGGGATAACTATGAAAGACTGCTGGGGGCTTTACAGTGTGCCTGGGAGCGCTCCGACATTATACTCACGACGGGCGGACTCGGCCCCACGCAGGGCGATATTACCCGCGACGCCATCGCTGGTCTTTTCGGTGAAAAAATGGAAGTCGACCCGGAGTTAAAGGCCTCCATGCAGAAGTTCTTTTCCGAGCGCGGCATAGAGATGACGGCTAACAACCTCAAGCAGGCAATGATTATTCCTTCCGCCCGGGTCATTCCCAATCCCCGCGGCACCGCCCCCGGCTGGTGGGTGGAAAAGGAAGGCCGCATCATTGTCGCCATGCCCGGCCCTCCCAGCGAAATGCAGCCCATGTGGCAGACCCAGGTTGCCCCCGCCCTGCAAGAGCGGGCCGGCGCCATCATCCTCTCCCGCACACTTAAGACCTTCGGACTGCCGGAATCCACCGTCGACGAGCACCTGGCTGATTTGCTGAAGTCCCCCAACCCCACTCTGGCCTCTTATGCCAAGCAGGACGGCATTCACCTGCGCATTACCGCCAAGGCCGATACGCTTGAGTCTGCCCGCACTTTGATTGCCGCCCATGAGCAGTCCGTCCGGGACATCGTCGGCGACTATATCTGGGGCGCGGACGATGACACTTTAGAGACTGCCGTCGGTGAAATGCTTGTCTCTAAAAAGCTGTCCCTTGCCGTGGCCGAGTCTTTTACCGGAGGTGCGCTGATACAGCTGCTCTCCCGCGCCCCTGAAAGCAGACGTTTCTTTAAAGGCGGATTTTTCACCGCCTCGGACGAAGCTAAAATATCTCTCGGTCTCGTCTGGGGAGCCGGCAGCACCGGGAGTATCGCCGCGGCAATGGCGTCTCTGGCGCGTGAAAAATTACAGGCCGACATCGGCATCGGCATAGAAGGCCGTTACGAAACAGTGGATAACGTCAGGACAGCCAGGGTCTTTATTGCCATCATCGGCCCCAAGCCTATGCAGCCTGTAACGAGGGAATATACCGGCCCGTTCACCCGGGTTGCCGGACGGGTTGCCTGTTATGCCCTCTTCGAACTAAGAAAATACCTGGAATAAATGCCCGCCTTACAGCCACTCGCAGTCGTGCGTTGCATTCAAACCTACCTGCATTACGCTGTAAGGTCTCTCCAGCTTATTGCAGGATATTGAGCCGTAAGGTGTTCCCTTAGGCAGCACCACCACGGTGGGCACGTCGAAGGTATGCTTTTCTCGTTCCCCACCTATCTCAATGCTTATCTCCGCCCCGAGAAACCTTAAGTCGTCCGTTTTGTGCCCGAAGAATACCAGGCAGGAATCGTAAGAGTGGCGGCAGGCGCCCTTGCTTGGATGCCAGGGCCCTGTCTTGTTATAACGGCCCATGGTGAAATTGATGGGCATCCCCGACAGGTCTTTACCGTCGGCGGAAAGCTCCTGCGCCGCATTGGCCCCGCCCGTCCCCTTTTTCACCGCCAGTGTCTTATATAGGTAGGCGTATTTTTTACCGTCGGTCGTGCCTTCCTTCTCTACTTTCGTTGCCGCGTAACTGCCGCTTAAAGCTAGGTGAAAGTGCCCAAAAGGCTTGTAGACCTTCCTGGTAATCAGCGGACAGTGCGGCAGGTTGGCGGGCGCGGCTATCACGGTGGGCACGTTGAACTGGTGCGCTTCGTATTCCCTGCCCATATCCAGTTCCATCTCCGAGCCCAGGTAGCTTAAGTCGTTATCGTCGTACCCGAAAAAGAGTAGGGCTTCATCGAAAGGATGCGTGTGCGCGCCCATGCCTGGCGCCCAGTCGCCCGGCTCGTCGTAAACCCCCACGACAAAATTCAGGCCGAACCCCTGGAGATGGTCTCCCGCCATGAAGGCCATTTCCTTGGCATTGGCGCCTCCCATACCCTTGATATAATTCAATGTTTTTACTAAATCTCCGTACCTGGTTGCGACCACGGGAAAGTCCTCCTCGCTTATGGTTTAGGCAAATTTTATGCTATTCGTGAGTACAATGCAAACGAAACTGATTCGCAGGTTGATTGTTAAAAGATGGAATCCGGTCGGCGGTTGATGAATAGTAAATGCCCCCAATGGAATTCGAATCCATGTTTACGGCTTGAAAGGCCGCCGTCCTAGGCCTCTAGACGATGGGGGCGTACCTGTCTA
>JAFGHK010000073.1 GCA_016930185.1 Dehalococcoidales bacterium
CCCGCTCCGGAGCTTACTACTCCTGTTCACAGCCTTTACATAATTTAGATGTCTCTAATTTATCATTATATTAAACGTTTGTCAAGAAGGTCTATTTTGTTTGCCGTGTTTAAACTGATGTATAAACCATATCCAACTACCTTTTATCCAGTCAAAAAACATAGGTACGGAACAAAAAGTGATTACTCCAAACATTCCTATAAGAAAATAAAAAATGAAAGGATTATCATAAGTATGAGGTTCACCAGTGTTTCTATCAAAGAAATAATATGAATCTATTTTTATAAATTTGAGTAATAATAAAATGATAATACATAATACGGTGAATGCTAAAAAATACGAAGGAATTTTGTTTTTGTCATAAAATTTTTCGAATCTATTTTTTCGTAACTGATAAGGCAATATTAATAAGAGCCAAACGATTATAGCAAATAAAAATAGTGCATAAACCTGCCAATTATCTTTAAAGTCAGTACAAAATGCCTCTCCAATATAAAAATTTTGAAAAAATTTAAGGCTTTCAGGTGCTCCTACTTTAAATACTTCCCTGTGAATATGCGGAAACATATAAAAAATTGTATAGGCTAAAATAAAAGCTTGCCAACCTAATAAAATAATGCGTACTATCGAGCGTGAATTAACCTGCCACCAATGTGTTCTTAATAATCCAATAATTCCTACTCCTAAAAATAACCCAGAAAATAATCCTATGCTCAATTGAGTGTAGTTTGGAGGGTCATCGAAAACTCCGAATACGTTGTAAGCAACTAACAATATGAGTGCAATTACTGTTCCTCCAATGAAAAACCGCCATGTAGTTTCTAGTTTTTTCATATTCTCACTTACTTACCTAGAACTGCCCCAATTTTTGAAAATATTAGTCCTAAATAACACATTTGTCAATTATACATATGTATCTATTATTCGCAATTATATTGACCCATGATGCAGTAGTGCTAGAATAGGGGTATGGGAAAGAGGGCTATTTTGCAGACAGTGGGTGCAATCTTGCTCGGATTTAATGTAGCAATCCCCATTATTCTAAATGCGCAGGGATTTTTCCCTGAATGGCCTTATCAGTATCACCTAGGTATAGGATTTCTAGTGTTTGTAGGCTTCGTTACTTGGATAATTTTTGATAAACAAAATCAAATCAATAAACTAACTTCGGGTGATAACCTGGAAATTCGTGTTTTACCAATAGGAGACAGATACAAATCTCAATCTCCGCATTATTATCTTATACCAGGGCGAAGTATTACAGCCATATTTGGTCTACAAATTATTAATCACAGTGAAGATAGAAAAGCACATATAGAAAAAGCATATCTAATTTTAAGGAAAAAGCAATTCCCATTAAGAAGAAAAATATTGTTCTCTCATTCACTTGAACAAATGGGTTCTCAGATTCACGAGAAAATAGGAGAAATTGAGGTTGGGCCACAATCAAAAACACCGGTTTACCCGATTTCAATGCACAAAGCTATCCCTATAATAAAAAAATTTCCTCGGAAATCAAAACTAGTGCTAGTGCTTGAATTGATAGGAGCTAATCGTAAAATCGAGCGTGATATAGAGATATTTACTCACGAATCCAAAAAAATTCCTGATGCTCCAAATTCTCAGTAAATATTTTCCCTCTTTGAAAAAGATAAATTTAGGGAGATTTAAAAAATTGCGCGCCCTTCGGCGCGCCGCCTTTACCCCTCCCCCCATCTATCCCCTTACCCCTTCCTTTCCCAAAGGAAGGGGGGTAAGAGAAGAGGGGCTTGCGCCCCTCTTTATAACTCCCCATATGATAATAGCACGCCCTCCGGCGTGCCGCCTCCGCTTCTGTCATTCTGAACGTAGTGAAGAATCTTGGAGTAGGGAGGGGTAATCTTCCCTCACTCGTCTTCCACTTTGAAAAAGGGGGATTAAGGGGGATTTAAAAAAAACACGCCATTCGGCGCGCCTTTCTATCAAGAGAACTTGATATTCGGTTTGTATACAAAAAACAAAGGAAGGGACTGGATTGATTTACCGTAGCTTTGAAAAAGTCTTCGCTAGGTTGAAAACTTTAAAAGAACTAACGACATTCCTAGTTTGCCGTTGTCCCTCTACGCTCATCCAGCCCCATGCACAAAAAGATTATAGCACTATTTTATCAAATGTCAAGATGTTTTGAGGCTAATTTTTCAATTTATTTTAAATATTTTTTGCCCTCATTCGTGCCCCCTCATCCACCACCGTCATCATCGTGAAAGTGGGGGTCCAGCCCCCACCAATCCCCCCTCTCTGCCAATAAAAAGCGCGCCTTCGGCGCGCCCCCTTTTATAATGTAAACTGTGTACTCCTTAACCCTTAACCTAAATACTCATTTCTCCGTAACCATCTTGTAACACGGCTCCCAGCAGAGGATTTCCACGTCCTCCAGGTCATCCAGGAAATACCCGCTCTTGCTGTGGGCCTCCCACCCGAAGTAGCTGTACCTGTCTCCCCGGTGGCCCTTTATCAGTGTGTTCTTGCACCGTCCCTTGTGATTGTGTTCCTCGCGCTCGCACTCGCAGTTGCCTCCACACCTCGCCCAGGCTTTTTCGATAAGCATCTCCGAGAATTCAGACATCGGCTACCTCCATCATTATTGACACCGGCTTGCTATGTCTTTAAAAAGATGGCACCTATCATTGCGTGTATATTACACTTTATGGACGATATTGTCAATTAGTACGATATATACATTTGTATAGTACTTTTGTACCATTTTTACCTTCGACCGTGCCTGACGGGGGTTCAGGAAATAGGGCAGGGTGTTCTTGCTCTCATGTAAAAAGCGACAAAATCCCCTTCACTTTATCTCCTTAACCCCCTTATAATGGCGAAGTCTCCCTTTATAAAAGGGAGAGACAGAGGGATTTTCTCCAACTTAACATAACACCTTAACGAATAAAAACAAATCAGCTACGGCTCAAAGCTAAAACACTAAAAATATTTTATTGAAAAACGAATAAAACGAATAATTTACGAACAACTCACTCGTAATAAAAAAGAATAAACCACGTTAAAAAACGAATAATTAGGCTTAGCTCTTCTGGAATCGACTTGAAAAAAAGAAAAGCGCCTGAAGAACCGCTCCGCCCCCCACGAACACCCACCCGATGTTTTCCCCGGCGATGAATACGGCCAGCAGGCCGGAAATGATGCAGATTGATGGTACAAAGTTAGCGATGCTCTTGAAACCGGACAACATGCCTATATTATAGCCGATTTCTCGTTCGTTGAATATTTTGCCTTTTCCAGAATCGTTAAGAAGCAGGGGTCCCAGCAGACGATTTCGCAGTCGGTGAGTTCGTCGATGTAGAGTCCGCTCTTGCTGTGGGCTTCCCACCCGAAGAAGCTGAATTTGTCTCCGCGGTAGGCTTTTAAAAGAGTCTTGCCGCAGCGATTATGGTGACCGTGGTCAGGGTGATTACACTCGCAAGCTCCCCCGGACCTTGACCAGGCCTCTTCCACAATCCTGTCAGAAAATTCAGACATCCTTCACCTCCGCCGCTTTCCTGTCCGATTTTCTCTATCTAATTTTCTAAAATCCCTTCAAAAGAGCGTGCGCTTATCTGCTTGTCTGTATTTAAATGATATTATGCCTGAACGTAGGCCGTGTCAATATGGTTAACCCTTATATAATGTGAGTGGTATCCCCATGTCTCCTAATCTCATTCGTGTCTTGGGGAAAATAATAAGGCTTTTTGTACTGCTGGTATCGGAGCCGACCTAAACCACGGCCAGTGAGTAGTAAATATACACCACCACTCCCGCGAACAGTATGCTGTCCATCCTGTCGAGCATGCCACCGTGCCCCGGCATCAGGCTGCCGGAGTCCTTCACCCCGTAGTTCCGCTTCACCAGCGACTCCACCAGGTCGCCTATCTGCCCGAATACGCTTACTAGGACACCCAGCAGGACGGCCTGCCAGTAGTTCAGAGGCAGCTGTAAAGGCGTATCGATTGTGAAAAGCAGGCAGATAATGACCCCTCCGATTATACCGGCCGCCGTCCCCTCCCATGTCTTTCCGGGACTTATCTGCGGCGACAGCTTGTGCCTGCCGATTGCTTTCCCGATGAAGTATGCCGCTGTGTCCGACCCGAATGTAGCGAATAAGGCCAGGAATACAAAGTTACGCCCTGCCTCGGGGAAAGCCGCGGTTCCCGGTTCCAGCCTCAATAGAATCAGGAAGCTTAACATCCACCCGATGTAAAGAACACCTGCCGCCATTGTTGCCCAGTGTATAAAAAGTCCCTCTTCCTTGGGCAGGAAGACCAGCATGATTAGGGAGAGTATCACCGCCCCGGTCAGCACCAGCGACGCCGGTGGGAGATTAAAGCTGTAACGAATGTGAGGATAAATGATAAACAGGATTGTGATTATTCCCCCGAGGATGGCCAGAGGAATCGTCTTTAAAACTCCGGCCAGACGGTAGAACTCAAATACCCCCAGACCCCCGCAGACTGCCGCCAGCAGTGTAAACCATGTAATAGGTGTGTTGAACCACACGACAACTATAATCAGGGGAATGCCCCAGAGCGCGGTTACCAGCCTTTTTTTAAGCATGACTTTTTCGGTTCAGCCCACCGAAACGCCTTTCGCGCTGGCTGTATGCCTGCAGTGCTTTCTCCAGTTCCTCTTCGTTGAAGTCCGGCCAGAGGACGGGCGTAAAATAATATTCGCTGTAAGCCGTCTGCCAGATTAAAAGGTTGCTGGAGCGTAACTCGCCGCCGGTCCTTATCACCAGGTCGACATCGGGAAAATCGGCGGTGTATAGATAATCCCGGAACTTTTTTTCGTTTAGTTCCGCGGGTTTCGTACCGCTTTGGATAATACGCCGTACTGCTTCGATTATCTCCGCGCGTCCGCCATAATTAAATGCCACTCCTAAAGTCATGCTCGTGTTAGCGGCAGTAAGCTTTAAAGCGTCATTAATTAATCCTTGCAGCTTGGCTGGAATACCTTCCAGACTGCCGATATGTCTTAACCTGACTCCGTTCTTGTGTAGTTCCTGGGACTCAACAACCATTATTTCTTCGACCAGGTTTAAGATACCGGTTACCTCGTCTGCGGGACGGTTCCAGTTTTCGGTGGAAAATGCATACAATGTTACGTACTTTACACCTTTTGAATGCAGGGACTTGATAGTCGGGCGGATGTTCTTAACCCCGGCCCGGTGCCCGTCCAGACGTGATAAGCCTCGCCTTTCACCCCATCGGCCGTTGCCGTCCATGATAAAGGCTATATGTTGAGGAAGTGCAGTCATTCTTTCCTTACCGGTCGAGGTGTTTGTTATCTTAAAGGGTGTATAACAGTAAAAGAGGAGCAGCTATCTGATTTATACTTCAGTGAGTTCCTGCTCTTTGTTCTGACTTAGACTTTCCGCTTCCAGTATATGAAAATCGGTGAGTTTTTGAAGCTGGTCTTGAGCCCGCTTCAGCTCATCCTGTGATATCTCCTTGTCCTTTTCCAGCTTTTTAAGTTCGTTCAAGGCTTCGTGTCTCAAGTTACGTATCGCTATCCGGCGTTCCTCGGTCCTGCGGTGCACGACCTTAATAAGCTCCTGACGGCGTTCTTCGCTCAATGGAGGTATGGCAATCCTGATGATATTGCCGTCACTTACAGGATTCAGTCCCAGTTCCGATGTTGAAATGGCTTTTTCGATGTCACGCAGGCTGTTTTTGTCCCAGGGCTGAATTAACAAAAGCCCCGCTTCAGGTGCCGATATTCCGGCAAGCTGGTTTAGCGGTAGAGGCGTACCGGCGTATTCAACCCGGATGTGCTCGACCAGGGCCGGTGTTGCGTGCCCGGTGCGGATAGTAGCCAGGTCGGCGTGGAACATCTTTATGGAATTCTTCATCTTGTCTTCGATACTTTTTAAAGCTTCATTGACCATAATTAACTCTCGCTTGTTACTAAAGTGCCGATAGGCTTACCGAGAACGGCTTTGAGAATGCCGTCTTCAGCCTCGGAGTCAAATACGATGATGGGCAGTTTATTATCCAGGCAGAGTGATAGAGCCGTGGAGTCCATTACCTTGAGGCGCATGCTTAATGCTTTAAGATGGGTTATTTTATCTATTTTCTCCGCCTTGGGATTTTTACGCGGGTCGGCGGTGTAAATGCCATCGACGCCGTTCTTGGTCATCAGCAGGACTTGTGCGCTTATCTCTATAGCTCGTAAAGCCCCGGCTGTATCGGCTGTCATATAAGGATTGCCGGTGCCTCCGGCGAAGATAACCACCCGTCCCTTTTCCAGGTGCCGGATAGCCCTTCTTCTGATATAAGGTTCGGCTACTTTCTCAATCTCCAGCGATGATTGAGTCCTGGTATCTACACCGAGTCTTTCAAGTACATCCTGGAGGGCAAGAGCATTAATTACCGTGGCCAGCATGCCTGCGTAGTCGGCTGTGACGCGTTCCATGCCGGCAGCTTCGGCCTCGGAACCCCGCCAGATATTACCCCCGCCAACCACAATGCCAACACCAACGCCGAGTTTAGCAATTTCTTTTATTTGAAGTGCAATTCTATTGAGGGTCTTGTTATCGATTCCGTAGCTGCCTTTGCCCCGCAGCGCCTCGCCGCTTAGCTTAAGCAACACCCTCTTATATTTGACTTCAGGCATTTTCAGTCTCTATCTGCCAAGTTCGTATCTTATAAATCGGCTTACTTTAATATTTTCTCCTGTTTTAGCAATGGTTTCGGTGATGATATCTTTGATTGTTTTGGTGGGGTCTTTAATATAAGGCTGCTGCATCAGGCAGACTTCAGCAGGAGTAAGTTTCTTACCTTTTTTGGGGATATCTTTCTCTGATAAATATTGTGGGTCCATTGCGGCAACCTGCATCGCCAGGCAGTGGGCAAGATCCTTGAATTCATCGGTACGGGCGACAAAGTCCGTCTCGCAGTTGACTTCTACCAGCGCCCCGATACGACCTGCCGTGTGGATATATGCTTCAACCAGTCCCTGGCTGGTCGCTCTCTCCGATTTCTTCTGGGCTTTAAGCAGTCCTTTTTCCTTGAGCACTTCAAGGGCTTTATCCATGTCTCCCCCGCAGTTGACCAGGGCGCCGCGGCAGTCCATGATACCGGCGCCTGATTGCTCCCGGAGGTTTTTAATCATCTCGGTACTGATCTCCAAGTATTCCTCCTTAATTTTCATCCGGTGAAAAAACGAAAGGTTCTGATGACGACGTATCCACGATGGCTTCGCCTTCGGCTTCAGCGGCTGCTTTGCCCTCTATAACTTCGGTAGGTACAGCGGTGACCAGGCCGGCTTTGCCCTCGAGAACCGCGTCCGCCATCTTACTGCAGATAAGCTTTATAGCTCTGATGGCATCGTCGTTAGCCGGTACGGGATGGTCGATTTCGTCCGGGTTGCAGTTGGTATCGACAATCGCCACCACGGGTATGCTCATGCGCCTGGCTTCCGCCAGTGCTATCTTTTCCTTGGTGGGGTCGACGATAAATAGAGCTCCCGGCAGGCGTGTCATTTCCTTGAAGCCGCCCATTTGCTTGTTAAGATGGTCGATTTTTTCGGTGATTTTGCCGGCCTCTTTCTTTAAAAGCCTGCCCAGTTCACCCTTGGCGTTCTGGTCTTCCAACCTTACCAGCTGGTCGACGCGGGCTTGAATCGTGGCGAAGTTGGTAAGCATTCCGCCTAGCCATCGCTGGTTGACGTAATACATGCCGCAGCGCTTGGCTTCTTCTTCGATGGACTCCTGTGCCTGCTTCTTGGTGCCGACGAAAAGTATTGCTTCTCCCTCCGCGACGAGGTCACGGATGAAAGCGCAGGCTTTATCCAGCATAACGGCGGTCTTTTCAAGGTCAATGATGTGGATGCCGTTACGCTTGGTGAAGATGTAGTTTTTCATCCGCGGGTGCCAACGACCCGTCTGATGACCGAAGTGCGCTCCTGCCTCGAGGAGCTGTTTGATGGTTGCAGAATCTGGCAATTTAGTTAACCTCCCAAAGTATATTAATCGTAAGAATCAGGAGTTAAAGGTCAATAGACAGTATATCACAAATCCAACGTGGGAGCAACGGCTTATGTAAATAAGCTGTAGGTTATAATACAGCGTTTGAAATCATATATTAAATGGACTATTAGGGATAATGTAGTAAAATAGGAGCGATGGATAAGCTGAAAAAGGCTGCGGAGAAACTTGGGATTTTCCTCACCTCTCACCAATTGGATCAATTCGAGACCTTTTACCATGAACTGACCGACTGGAATGAGCGTATCAACTTGACTGGCATTACTGATTACGAAGAGGTGCAGATAAAACATTTCCTGGACTCGTTAACAATAGCATCGGCTATAAAGAACATTAAGAAGAACCTGAAGCTTGCTGATATCGGCACCGGCGCCGGACTGCCGGGCATACCGCTGAAAATAGTCTTCCAGGATATAGAGCTGACCCTGATTGAATCCACTGTAAAAAAGGCGCGGTTCCTGGAGCATCTGACGGCAAGGCTGCGTCTGAAGAACGTGGAAATAATGGAGGAAAGGTCGGAAACAACGGCCCATGACGCGCGATACCGTGAAAAGTTTGATATTGTTTTGTCACGGGCGGTTGCGCCTCTTCCTGCGTTGGTGGAATTAATGTTGCCATTCTGTGGCATCGGAGGGGGGTGTATCGCCCAAAAAAAAGGGGATATTACCGAAGAGGTCGGAAAATCTAAAAAAGCTATCAAAGTCATGGGTGGGGACTTGCGTGAAATAAAGCGTGTGGAATTCAAGGGACTTAGCGACGACCGCTGGCTGATAATAATCGATAAACTGCTGCCGACACCACCAAATTATCCCCGCCGGCCTGGTATGCCGGAGAAAAGGCCAGTTATTTTCTGATTTTCATCCTGGGCAAAGCGTCGGACTTTTCCGTTTCATTTAACAAATCTTGAAGCATTTTAATAAGCTCTATGAACTCCTGGTCCCGGCGGAACCGGCCCGAGTAGAGACGTAGTAATTTGATGGTATCCTTGATTTTCTTAGGGTCGGGATTTTTTTCTTCACACAAGTTATAAGCGGTAATTTTACACTTGTTCTTTGTTTTAGTCTCGCTACGATGGAGGAGAATGGTAATGCCAATCAAAGCGAGGATTATAACAACAAAAAATACAATATCAAATGCCTGCATAAGCGTTCATATCTCCACTGACCTCTAAGTTTTAACACATCGGGTAAAAACAGTCAAAGAATAGAACTACTGTTGATATAAAAAGGATTCTGTTGCGTAGCAATAACAACAGTAGTAGAATTATAGTATCAATAATCATGTCAGAGGAGGCGGATATGGAAAAGGGGACGTGGAAAGTTAAAACAGGACTGGCCCAGATGCTTAAGGGCGGTGTAATCATGGATGTGGTTACTCCGGAGCATGCAAAAATCGCCGAGGAGGCGGGAGCTTGCGCGGTAATGGCTTTGGAAAGAGTGCCGGCCGATATCCGCGCTGCCGGAGGGGTCGCCCGCATGGCGGACCCTACTGTAATCGAGAATATCATGAAAACGGTCACCATACCGGTAATGGCTAAGTGCCGGATAGGGCACTTCGTAGAGGCACAGGTGCTGGAAGCTATGGGAGTTGACTATATCGACGAATCGGAGGTATTAACTCCGGCTGATGAAAATAATCATGTATGGAAACATGATTTTAAGGTTCCGTTCGTCTGCGGATGCCGTGACCTCGGGGAGGCATTGCGGCGCATCGGCGAAGGAGCGGCGATGATACGGACTAAAGGTGAGGCGGGCACCGGCAATATCGTGGAGGCGGTGCGGCACATGCGGGCCGTGATGGACGGTATTCGCAGGCTGGTTAATATGCCGCAGGAGGAATTGATGAAAGAGGCTAAGGAACTGGGAGCGCCGTTCGAGATTGTGGCGGATGTACGCAAGACCGGCAAGCTGCCGGTGGTCAACTTTGCGGCGGGTGGGGTAGCCACACCGGCGGACGCAGCGCTGATGATGCAGCTTGGCGCGGAGGGTGTCTTCGTGGGGTCGGGAATATTCAAATCGAGCAACCCTGAAGTGCGGGCGAAGGCAATAGTTAAAGCAACGACGCATTATAAAGATCCTGGCATTATCGCCGAGGTATCCAAGAAGCTGGGCGACGCCATGCCCGGACTGGATGTAAATCAAATACCTGACGAGGAATTACTCGCTAAAAGAGGATGGTAGTATGAAAATTGGTGTCCTTGCATCGCAGGGAGCCTTTATAGAGCATATCAAAACGCTGAATAAACTGGATACTGAAGCTGTGCCCGTCCGCCTGCCTGGGGAACTTAAGGGGTTGGACGGGCTGATTTTTCCCGGTGGAGAAAGCACGACCATCAGTCGCTTGATGGCCAGCTATAAACTGGTGGATGAAATAGATGCTTTAGCTAAAGACGGGATGCCTGTATTCGGTACCTGTGCCGGCATGATACTCATGGCCAGGGAAATATCCGGAAATACCACGCAGTCGCTCGGCCTGATGGATATCACGGTAAAGCGCAATGCCTTCGGGCGGCAGGTGGATAGCTTTGAGACACAGTTAAAAATACAGGTACTGGGAGAAAAACCTTTCCCTGCAGTTTTTATTCGCGCGCCGATTATAGAGAGCTATGCAGAAGATGTGGAAGTGCTGGCGCGCCTGGATGATGATACACCGGTGGCCGCGAGACAGGGAAAGATGCTGGGAGCGGCTTTTCATCCGGAATTGACCGATGACCTGCGGTTTCACGAGTATTTCCTTAAAATGGCGTCGGGTAAACTCAATTAGCAGAGTGGGGAGGTGCATGTGCAAAAGGTAATAACCGATGATCTGGATGCCCTTCTCGATATCTTTCCGCCACATATAAAAACGCCTTTGTTAAAGCAAAGCGACATCAGCGAGTTGCTGGAAGTAGTGCTTGATTTAGGGCGTGAACCGGAGGCGCGTTTCCCTGAACGTGAAGTGGTTCTCGAGAAGAAGGAGATAGACGAATCGGACATCGATTACGTGGTCACGCGTATAGGGAAATTCGGGGAGGACAACAGGGCTGGCATCGAGCGTACGTTACATAGAATATCGGCGATACGCAACCGGCGGGGTGACGTGGTCGGACTTACCTGCCGCGTCGGCAGGGCTGTCTTTGGTACGATTAAGATAATAGAAGACCTGGTGAAAACGGGGAAAAGCGTTTTATTACTGGGGAGACCGGGGGTAGGCAAGACCACCATGTTGCGTGAGGTGGCGAGGGTGCTGGCCGGCGAAGCCGGTAAAAGGGTCGTTATCGTCGATACATCCAATGAGATAGCTGGTGACGGGGACATACCGCACCCGGCCATCGGTCATGCGCGGCGTATGCAGGTAGCCACACCGAAATTACAACACGCCGTAATGATAGAGGCCGTGGAAAACCACATGCCGGAAGTCATCGTCATTGATGAGATAGGTACTGAACTGGAAGCTATGGCGGCTAGGACAATAGCAGAGAGGGGCGTGCAGCTGGTCGGCACGGCACATGGCAACACGCTGGAAAACCTGATGATAAACCCAACGCTGACCGACCTCATCGGGGGGATACAGTCGGTAACGCTTGGCGATGAAGAGGCGCGCCGGCGCGGCACGCAAAAGTCGATACTTGAAAGAAAGTCACCCCCGACCTTCGATATTGTAGTGGAAATACAGGAGCGGGACAGGGTCGCCATTCACCCGGACGTTGGCGAGGCGGTGGATATGCTTTTAAGGGACATACCGCCTGGGACGGAAACTCGATGGCTTGATGAAAGCGGCGAAGTGAAGATAGAAAAGCTAAAAGAAGAAAAATCTGTTGCCGTAAAGGGTAAAAAGAAGACCAGGGAAACTAAGGCCGTCAAGCTGTTCCTCTTTGGTGTTAACAAATCGAGGGTATTGCAGATAGGCCATGATATGCACCTCGACCTTGATGTAGTGGATAGACTTAGGGATGCGACGATGCTGGTAACCTCTAAAAATTACTACCGACGTAAACCACAGAAAGTAAGAGACGCAGAGGACGAGCATATCCCGGTCTATGTGTTACGCGGCAACACGCCACCGCAGATAAGGCAGTTCTTGGGGACGCTGGATTCCGGGGGAGATAGGAGAAAAACCAGAGACGTCCAGTCGGCGGTAGAAGAGGCGGAAGAGGCTGTTGAACAGGTAAGCGAAGGCAACGAACCTATCGAGCTTAGTCCGCAGGGTGCTTATATAAGGAGACTGCAGCACCTGATTGCCCAGAGGAACGACCTTAAGTCGCAAAGCAGGGGACGAGACCCCAACCGTCGGGTAAGGATATTTAAAGAGCAGGAGAGATAAATCAATTAATGTCTCATTTCATAACTCTTGAGGGTGGGGAGGGCTGCGGCAAGAGTACGCAGGCCAGGTTGCTGTATCAGCGACTTAAAAAGCTGGCTGTCCCTGTTATATTAATTCATGAGCCGGGGGTTACAGCGCTGGGTAAAAGAGTGACCCGCCTGCTTAAATGGTCGCAGGATATCAAGATATCACCACTAGCGGAACTATTATTATTTAATGTTTCCCGGGCACAGCTTGTAGAAGAAGTAATCAAGCCTAATCTAGAACAAGGGATTAACATTATCTGCGACCGGTATTCAGATTCAACCACAGCCTACCAGGGCTACGGACGCAGACTGGATTTACAGGATGTGAAAAAGGTTAACAGCATTGCGATGCAGGGACTGGTGCCAGAACTTACTATTTTGCTTGATATGCCCGTCGGTAAAGGGCTGGAACGCAAGAATAAAATCAAACCTGACCGTTTCCAGAAGCAGAGTCAGGCTTTTCATGAGCGTGTAAGGGAAGGATTTATAGAACTGGCCGTGGCCGAGCCTGAACGCTGGCTGGTAATAGATGCCACGAAGAGTAAAGAGACCATAGCAGGGATTATCTGGGAGAGGGTGAGTAAACTAGTTAAAAAATAAAGGCAGGTTTCCGTGAAAAGACAGAAGCCGTCGCTAGCCGAGGAAAGGCTGCTAAGAAAACAGGGCTACCGGCATATCGCAGGAGTGGATGAGGTAGGGAGGGGGGCTTTAGTGGGGCCGGTATTAGCCGCGGCGGTAATCCTGCCGGAGAAATTCAAATCGGGGTGGAGGAGTGGTGTTAGAGAAAGCAAACAATTGCTGCCGGAAGTCCGCGAGTATCTCTACGACTATATTAAAGAAACGGCTGTATCTATCGGTATCGGCTCATCCTCAAGCGAAGATATTGATGCCTATGGAATAGCTAAGGCTACAAGACTTGCCATGATAAAAGCAATAGAGCAGCTTGATCCGTCACCGCAATTCCTGCTGATTGATTACTTAACACTCACAGAAACAAAATTACCGCAAAAAGGCATAAAGTTCGGAGACAGCCTGTGTTTTTCCATTGCTTGCGCCTCGATAATTGCCAAGGTAACGCGCGACCGATTGATGGTGGAGATTGACAGAACTTACCCCGGCTATGGCTTCGCGGAACACAAAGGCTACGGCACGGTAAGTCACCTCAAGTGCCTTCGAGAAAAAGGGCCTTGCCCTCTCCACCGCCGCTCGTTCCGTCCGGTAAGCGAACTAGCAGGATTTCGACCATGAAAAGAAGCGAAACTGGAGCGCTCGGTGAACGTATCGCCTGCGACTTCCTCGGAGAAAACGGCTACCAAATCCTGGAAAACAACTACCGCTGCCCTAAAGGCGAGATTGATATCGTCGCCAGGCAGGCAGATACTCTGGTATTCGTCGAGGTCAGAACGAAGAAGAGTCGACGTTTCGGAAGTCCTGAGGAATCGATAACGCTGGCGAAAAGGGAGAAATTAAGGACACTTGCACAGTATTACCGGCAGGAACATGAGAACCTGCCGCCGGACTGGCGTATCGATGTGGTGGCGATAGAGATGGAAAAGAGCTGCTGGGTAACGCGTATCGAAATCATCGAGAACGCCGTCGGTGAAGAAGAATAATAATTTTCAATAGCCGTTCAAGCTGTGCTAAAATTAACCTTTGAGGCGTATCAGCATGAAAGAGCTTTCCAGCGACCAATTCCGCATTATCGACGCTAATATCAACCGTCTTGGCGAGGGACTGCGTGTCCTTGAGGAATTTGCCCGCATGACCTTGAACGACGCCGTTTTAACGCAAAAACTCAAGGATATGAGGCACCAGATGGTAGTAACTAATACAGGACTCTATAATCAGCTTGTTAAATCGAGGGACGCGGCCGGGGATATTGGGAGTGACATGGAAGTGTCCAGCGAGAGTAATAAACGGGAACCGCAGGGAATTATCGCTGCTAATGCCAAGCGGGCGCAGGAATCGTTGCGAGTCTTGGAAGAGATGGCTAAGATACCAGCGCTTGATCTTGATTCGGAACGGTACCGGAAATCGCGCTTCGAGCTTTATACCATAGAAAAGGAATTGGTCGCTCGGGTATCGCGTAAAGATAAGCTGGAGAGTCTCAAAGGAGTATACGTGATAATCGACGCGGCATGGTTGAAAGAACGTAAGACGTCCGATATTGCCCGACAGGCGATAATGGGCGGGGCAGGTGTAATCCAGCTGCGCTGTAAAGAGTGCAGCCATAGAGAATTCCTCAAGATGGCTGGGGATATACAGGAAGTTTGCCGGGAAAAGGGTGTTCTGTTTATCGTGAATGATAGCCTGGAGATTGCAATGGCGGTCAAAGCCGACGGACTACATGCAGGTCAGGAAGATATGCCGGCGGGCGAGCTTAAAAAACTGCTTCCAATAGACATGATACTCGGCTATTCGGCGCGTACAGTAGAAGAAGCTAGGGAAGCATTTAAAGAAGGGGCCGACTACCTGGGTGTGGGGGCCATGTTTGCCACTGCGACAAAAGAGTCCGCCGAGGTAGTTGGACCGGAGAGAGTAAGCCGGATAAAGAAAGTAGTTGACTTACCTGTAGTAGCCATCGGCGGCATAAACAAAGGAAATATTAAGGAAGTGATGAAAGCCGGGGCGGAAGCCGCCGCGGTAATCAGCGCCGTCATGGGCGAGGATGATATAGAAAAAGCTACCAGGGAACTGGTAAATATAGTCAGGGGGGCTAAAGGTGGATAATCTGGGTGCTATAGCCGAAGAAATAAGAAAAGAACTCGAGGTTAAAGATGAAGCCAGGGAAAAAATGTTGCCGCTCTGCCGCGATTCTATCCGGTACAGCAGCACGGCCATACGCGCCGTGCACCGCCAGGAGTTCGACGAGGCTCAAAAGCAAATCGAGTCCGCTCGCAGGGTGCTGGCCGGGGCGGAAAAAGCGGTTGCAGGCTGCCGGGAGCTGATGAACACCGGCACCGTGAGGGATGCACAAAAAGAACTGGCCGAGGCGAATATCACCCTGGCGCTGGTGACAGGGAAAAAGATACCTGGGCCTGAAGAGCTGGGAGTGGATAATGCGGCGTATCTCAACGGACTGGGAGAGGCAGTGGGGGAGATCAGGAGGTATCTGCTCGACTCCATGCGTAAAGGAAACCTTTCAAGAGGTGAAGAGCTTCTTTCGGTCATGGATGATATTTATAGTGTTTTAGTTACGATGGACTTCCCCGATGCCCTGACCGGAGGACTTAGGCGGACAACCGATATGGTCCGGGGAGTACTGGAAAAGACGCGCAGTGACCTCACCTTGGCAATCCAGCAAAAGGCGCTGGAGACGAAGATAGAAAAATATCAAGGTAAAGTGGGGAAGTAATAGGTAACTAAAAGGAAATCAGGAAAGGAAGGATTAATAATGAGCTATGTACTGAAGGGAAAAGTGGCGGTGGTGACGGGCTCAGGGCAGGGAATCGGACGTGCTATTGCTATTGGGCTGGCGAACGAAGGCGCTAAGGTAGTTACCAACAACCGTAAGCCGGGGTCGACCGGTAAGCAGATGATAAGCGATGCGCAGATAAAAAAGCTGGACATAAAGAAAAAGGAATGGTTCGAGAAGGAGACAGCCGCCATCAGTGGCGACGCGGAAACAACTGCGCAGGCGATTAATAAGATGGGTGGAGAAGCCGTAGCATTTTTCGGGGATATTTCCGACTTTGCCACGGCCGAGAAACTGATTAATACAGCGATAAAGAGCTTCGGAAAGATTGATATCCTGGTAAATGTTGCCGGGGGTTTCGGGTTCAGTCCCATCGAAAAAATGACTGAGGAGCTGTGGGACAAGGTAACGAGGGTCAAACCCAAGGGGTATTTCAATACCATGCGGCACGCGATACCGCATATGATTAAGCAGAAGTGGGGACGAATTATAAATTGCACGTCAAGGGCTTGGCAGGGTGATGTTATTAAGCATGCGGAATACTGCGCAGCCAACGCAGGTGTAGTAGGCCTGACGAAAGCCGCAGCTATAGAACTGCACAAGTATGGCATCACCTGTAACTGCTTCTCTCCGTTTGCTAAGACCAGGGCTGCTTACGAGCTGGATACTTATCCCCTGACCGTGTCTAAAGAAGATATGCCGTTCGTTTTCGATAATATGGATTTCGGCGGAGACATGATGAAAATTACGCCGGGACCAGAATATGTGGCTCCATTCGTATGCTACTTGGCTTCAGACGCGGCGTCGCATGTAAGCGGGTCTATCTTTACCCTGGGCGGCAACACGATAAGCATGTACTCCGAGTCCATACATTCGAACAACCTGACGAAATTCGATAACAAGCCGTGGACGATGGAGGAGCTGGTACAGCAGGCGCCCCGGGGGCTGCTCGCGGGGTATAAAAGCCCGGCCGCAAACCCTTTCGGATGAAAAAGAAGATAATTAGGTTGGAAATTAAAACAGGAGCGAAGCGACATTATGTGTTATCGGGTCGCTTCGCTCTTTGATTTATAGATAATTATTGTTTATTTAGGGGCGAAGATGGAGGAGCGGGGTTGTTTTTCCATTAATTTCGCGAGTTCGGTAATCGGTCCGTAGGTTATGCAGGTAGCCTGGCAATGCTTGACGCAGGCAGGCTGTTCGCCGGCTTTGGTCCTGTCGGCACAGAGGTCGCAGAACCTCGTAGTATAGGGCATGTAGTCCACATACACCTTGTCCGGACCGGTAGAAACTACTTCATCCACCTTGATACCGACCATGCCCTCAGAGAAATTATGTTCCTGCTTACAAGCGACCTCGCAGGAATGGCAGCCGGTGCACCAATCGTATTGTATAAGTAACCCGTTTCTTGCCATGGCTACTCCTTTCCACCTTTAATTTTCGTAACGCGGCAAAGACTGGAACGGTAATCCGTACCCCCGAAGCCAGACTTGGCCTGGTTGCCCATTGACGTAAGGTTGTTGATATTATATTCCCAGGTGCTGAAGAGATTGGGTTCTTTGCCGTCGGTCTCCGGCAGCCACCAGCCGTGGGGTGCGGTGACTACCAATGGATGGGCGGTGGGGGTGACTTGAGCCTTCATTTTTATCTTGCCGTGCGAATTTTCAATATAGACCCAATCGCCGTTATCAATACCCAGTTCTGCGGCGGTCTTGTCATTGATTTCACACATCGGGTAAGGGTCGAGCTCGCGCAGCCAGGGTATCATGCGGTGCTCGGAATGGAAAAATACTGGCGAGCGGCGCCCCGTGGTAAGGATAAGGGGATATTTCTTGGCTAAGTCAGGGGTGGCAACGTGACTTTCCTTAGGTTCCTCATAATACGGAAGTGGGTCGAGTCCCCATTCCTCGTATCTTTTAGAATACAGTTCTACCTTGCCGGTTGGAGTCTCGAAGCCCGGTTTACCGTCGGCGCGGAGGAGACCTCTTTCATATCGGTAATAGGGGCGGGTGTTATGGCCTTCCGGCGGGTACTCCCAGCATCCTTTAGCCTTGAGTTTCTCGAAGTTGGTATTGCCGTCCTTCAGGCGGTCGTTGATGAGTTCTCTGACGGTATTATATTTTATAGGTGTAGTAGCAAGTCTCTTGGCCAGATCCAGATTGATATCCCAGTCGGATTTGGCTTCGCCGACGCCGTCCACAGCCTTTACACTCACACCGAGGGGCTGCCACCAGGAGCGGAAGCTCTCCTTTTCGCATATAGTGGCGGCGGGGAGAAAGATGTCCGCCAGCGCCATCGACGTGGGGTTCTGGAAAAGGTCAACGTAGACTACAAAGTCAAGCTTCTTCATGGCGTTATAATGACGTCTTGGGTCAGCGGCTTGTCCGCCGATAATATTGGAGGTCTGTATCCAGGCGGCTTTCACGGGATAAGGCTTGCCGGTCTCCAGCTGGTTAATCAGGACATCGGGCTGGACCCAGCCGCGGAAGTTCTTTATCATTGGGTAATCGTTGGCGCCGATACGCTTTTCGTTAAGTTTCTTAACCAGGTCGGCGCCATAGAGCTTGGTAAGCTCGGCGGAGCTGAAGGGATAGGTGGTCACGCCGTGCGAGTTGCGGGCGATGACATTGCCGCCGGGATTATCGATGTTACCGGTGATGGCTCAGAGTTGATTGATAGCCTGGGCGACGACACTGCCGGCCGGCATGGCATCCACCGGCTCACCCCACTGGATAGCCGATGGCTTGTTCTTAGCATAGAGTCGGGCGGCTTTCCTTATAAGGTCAGCAGGCACCCAGGATATTTTTTCAGCTTTCTCTGGCGTGTATTCCTGTACACGCTCTTTTAACTCATCAAAGCCGTAGCACCATTTCTCTACAAACGCTTTATCGTAAATGCCCTCGTTGATAATAACATTAAGCATCCCCAGAGCGATAATGCCGTCTGTGCCGGGGCGGTTCTGGAGGTGGACCTCCGAGCGTGTGGTGAACCAGGTGGAACGCGGGTCGATGGTGATTAACTTAGAGCCCCGCTTCATACAGTCTATAATCCAGTGGCCGTAGAAACCATCGTGACACCCCGCTGCCGGGTATTGTGCCCAGAGGATGATGTACTTTGGCGGTGTCCATTCCGGGGAGTCGTAGCGTTTTTCCAGAAACTGGGAGCAGTCGGCGACGCTGTACTGTCCCTGCGTGGCGAACATTGCGCCTAATCGCGGCGTATAACAGGCATGACCTGCCAATCCGACTTGTACCCAGTTGGGGCTGCCGTAAGCGTACATTAGAAAAGTAATCGGACCGCCGATATCGCGGCCGGTGCCCTGGCAGAAGATGACGGATTCAGCGCCGTACTTGGCGCGTATATCTTTCAGCTTCTTCTCTATGGTGTCATAGGCTTCATCCCAGGTGATACGCTGCCACTTACCTTCGCCCCTCTCGCCGATACGCTTAAGAGGGTAAAGAACGCGGTCGGGGTGGTAAATATATTGCGATATCGCCAGGCCTTTAGCGCAGAGTCGGCCTTGGTTGAAAGGGTGATTTTTATTTCCCTCAACCCTGGTAACTTTACCGTCCTTAACGTATATCTCACAGCCGCAGCCGCCGTGAGAACCGCATCCGGCCGACCAAAGGGTGGAAAGTACTTTATTTTCTTTACTTTTAGCCATGCGCAATCTC
Organism: Dehalococcoidales bacterium; assembly: GCA_016930185.1. Classification (GTDB taxonomy): domain Bacteria; phylum Chloroflexota; class Dehalococcoidia; order Dehalococcoidales; family RBG-16-60-22; genus RBG-13-51-18. The sequence goes on from JAFGHK010000073.1 coordinate 19,435, forward strand.
CTTTCTAAACAACAACAAACATTTTATATTAGCTATTTTTTAAAGCGAGTGTCAAATCACGAAATTATAAACCGGAATGCAAACACATAATAGTATTCATACGTCTGAACACTTTACCGCTAGCCTTGTTTTCTGCTATGATTAATATATGAGGATGTGGAATAGGGGGTGGCTGTTCATTCAATCTGAATTCTCTCCATACTTATAAATAATAGAATCAATAACGGGGGAAAAGGAGATTAATATGGCACAGACAAGGAACGCTGTAATCGTCGGCGGGGGAACAAGCAAATTCGGCGTCAGACAGGCTCATCTACTTGACATGATACAGGAAGCGATGAGGGCTTGTGCTGATGACCTACCAGGGTTGAAGCCAGCGGATATCGACGGACTTATTATCGCTACAACCATGGCTGGTAGACATTCTTCGGCACTTAATACCGCTCCGCTTGTTGTACAAAGATTAGGGTTAAGCCCAACCTCGATTTGTATTCGGGTGGACACACTTTGTGCTGGCTCCAACTCGGCAATTATCGTAGCCAAGGGGCTTATTGAAAGTGGCATCGCCGACGTAATTCTGGTTACTGGTGGTGAAAAAGTCTACATGCCCCAACGCTGGGAGACAAATTATACCCAACTGGCCGTCAATGACCATGACTGGGATTCGGCCATGGGACTGGGCGTACCGCCGCCGTTTTTCGCCATGATTGCCAAGATGCACATGAAGCGGTACGGGACCACCAAGGAACAAATGGCGCACGTTTCCGTGACTAACTACGGCCATGGTGAAGGTCATGTTAACGGGCATTTCGCCGGCAGGACGTTAACCATGGAACAAGCTCTGGAAGCAAGGATAATTGCTGACCCGTTTGGGCTTTACGACTGCTGTCCGCTTTCGGATGGAGCTTCCGCTGTAGTCATAGCCTCGGAAGAACGTGCTAAAGCCATGAGCGACCGGCCGCTGGTTTACCTACGCGGCACGGGACAGCATGCCACACACAGTATGTCCGCCGGCTGGCCCGGCGATACGCTTGCCGAGTGGCCGCACCTTAAAACGGCGGGTGAGGTGGCTTTCAAAAATGCCAAGCTCACTCCTAAAGATATTGATATCGCCGAAACGCATGATTGCTTCACCATTTCCGAAATTATCGAATTGGAGGAACTTGGTTTCTGTAAGAAAGGCGAAGGTGGAGCTTTCGTTGCTTCTGGAGAAATAGGACTAAACGGCACTATCCCTACCAATACAGACGGCGGGCTGCTTGTTTATGGACATCCCTTTGGAGCCTCTGGAGCCCGCCAGGCTATTGAGATATGCAAGCAGCTGCAGGGCAGGGCAATTCATCAGGTAAAGGATGCTGCTTTCGGCCTGACGCATAACTTAAGTGGCACCTGCGCGCAGCATACTGTTGTCATCTACGGCAAAGAGCCGGTTAAATAAGAAGAATACGATAATTTTACATAAGGAGATTAAAATGGCTGAATTACAGAAAGCTGAAATAGTAGGCACGCCGGCCCTGGACGGGCAGTACATCGGCGAAATGGATATCTGGCCCTTCGAAGCGCCGGAGTTTAACCGGATTTACCCCTTTTACGATAATTTGAGGGCCGGTAAATTCACCACCACCAAGTGTAAAAAGTGTGGGCATATCACATTTCCGCCGCAGGTCATCTGTCCCAAGTGCTGGTCGGATGAGCTGGAATGGGTGGAATTGCCCCAGAGGGCTAAGGTGGTGACCTTAACCGAGACCCAGGCCGGTGCCCCTCTCGGCTTTGAGCCGCCGCTTATACTCGCCTGGCTCACCTTTGGTGATAAAGGTCCCCTCAAGCACCTGCTGGGGAGGATCATTCACTGCAAGGAAGGTGAACTTAAGGAAGGCGACGAGGTTAAATTCGTTACCTTCAGCGTCCCCGCTCATCCGTTTGAGGTTAAAAAGGATACCAAAATCTCTGATAGGGTTTTTTACGCTTTTGAACTGGTAAAATAGAAAATTGAATAAATCTGGAATATCAAGGACGGAAAGGGACTGTTGTCATGAAAAAAATTAAGAACGTCGCCGTAATCGGCGCAGGAGCGATGGGAGCGCAGATAGCCGCTCTGGCCGGGGAGGCCGGGTATAACGTCAAAATACGAGATATCGAGGAGCGGTTTCTGGAAAAAGGCCGCCAGACTATCACTGCTATGTACGATAAGCGAATAAGCCGCGGCAGAATGACCGAGCAGGCTAAAAAAGAGTATATAGGCAAACTAACCTTCCTCGTCGACCTCAAAGAAGCGGTGAAAGATGCTGATTTTATTATCGAGGCCGTGCCGGAAATCATGGACTTGAAGAAGAGCGTTCTTAAAGAGGTGACGGCTTTATGTCCTAAAGACACCGTCTTTGCTACCAATACCTCTTCGCTAAGTATTGCCGAGATGTCCACTGCCGCCAAGCAACCTGAACTGGTGGTCGGTACGCATTATTTCAATCCCCCGAGCCGGATGGCGCTGCTGGAAATAGTCAAGGGCGAGAAAACGAGCCAGGAAGCAATCAAAATAGCTGAAGAAGTGGCGATTAAGATGGGACGGGCGGTGGTACATGTAAAGGATGTGCCGGGCTTTGTGGCTAACCGGATATTCTGCAATATGTCCAATGAGGCCGACTGGGCGGTGGCGCAGGGCGAAGCAAAAAGCGCTTTTGAAGTTGACTCGGCGATTAAGTATAAACTGGGCCTGCCGATGGGGATGCTGGAGCTACAAGATGCTCTCGGCGGCGGCTCAATCGATACCCAGTTCCACGTTATGGAGTATTTCGGAGAGACGATGGGCAAGAGCTACGGCCCCGCTCCGATATTGACCAAGCTGTTTAAAGCAAAAAATTATGGTAAGAAAACGGGTAAAGGGTATTATGACTGGTCGGGCGGTAAGGCTGTTGAAATATCGATGAGTGCTGGAGCCGATTTTGACCCGATAAGAGTGCTGGCAACGGCGGTCAACGAAGGCGCCAAGCTGATTGAAATGAAAGCCACGACTAAAGAGGAGATAGACATCGCCGTGCTGCTCGGGCTTAATTACCCTAGGGGTATCCTGCGTATGGCGGATAGCGTCGGTCTGGATAAAATTGTCAATGAGCTAAACCGACTTTATGATAAATACAAAAAAGAAGACAGGTATAAGGCATCGTCGGTTTTAACAAAACTGGTTAAGCAGAAGAAGCTGGGGAGGAAAACGGGCGAGGGCTTTTATTCCTACGGACCGGGTGAATATGAGTTCATTAAACTGGATATTAACAAAGAAAAGAAGGTCGCCAAACTCATACTGAACCGACCAAACCGGGCCAATGCTTTCAATGCCGATTTCATGGGAGAGCTCGGCAAGGCGCTCGGCGAACTTGAGAAAGACGATAATGTGCGGTGCGTCGTTATCACCGGCGCCGGGGCGAATTTCTCCGGTGGGGCTGATTTTGCCGCTTTTGCCGCCGGGGAGATGGAAGCTGCCTTCAACTTCAGCGAAACTCCGCATAACATATTTACCAGTATTGAAACTTACAGCAAACCGGTAGTTGCCGCCATTAACGGTCCGGCCATGGGGGCTGGACTGGAATTAGCTCTATCCTGTGATATCAGAGTCATGAACAAAACAGCCATCGTGCGTTTGCCAGAGCTGACCCTTGCAATCGTGCCGGGGGCGGGGGCTACGCAGCGACTGGGTCGTTTAATCGGCTGGGCTCGCGCTAAAGAGATGATACTACTATGCGACCCCGTAAACGCTGATAAAGCATTAGCCTGGGGCATGGTGCATTTCGTTGCTGAACCGAAGGAATTTGAAAAAATGGTGGATGAAATCGCGGCTAAGATGGCCGGCGGTCCGTCTTTAACCCAGAAGCTGATTAAAGGCCTGCTTTACTACGGAGCCCAGACCGACCAGAGAACGGCCTTGTTCCTTGAAGCGGCGGTATCCGGCGATGCTGCTCTTACCAAGGACCTGAACGAGGGCATCACCGCGATGAACTACCGTCGCCCGCCGAAATTTACCGGCAAATAAGGAGATTAAGCCATGGACTTCGCCTTTTCACCCGAAGAGGAGGCTTTCCGGGCCCAGGTGGCTGCATTCTTGGAAAA
>JAFGHK010000074.1 GCA_016930185.1 Dehalococcoidales bacterium
AGGGTTATAGGTAAAGGTAATGGTTACAAGCTCGTCAAATGTGGCTCCTTCAGGCCTGAAATCATAAGTAAGACCGATAATGGACGATTGCTCCGGAGGATTCGGAGGGGAACTCATGGTCATTATAATCAACTGGGATAGCGGCTGGCCATTAGCCAGTTTACCCGTGGTACCCTGGTCGACGGTCAAATGAACATTATTATCGAGGGAAGAGACCGTAACCTGCTCTGTGAACATACCCTCATCGGTGACAATATTCGAAATATTCGTTACGTTCCCAGGAGGCTCTGGAACCGGGACAATAATCACTTCATCATTTAAATTGGTAACGCTGACATCGCTGGCGTTCATATTGTTGTAGTTAACATCAGCAGAGACAGCCGGGGCGGTGATAATGGTATAAGGCATATCACCGTCCGGCAGGGTATCATCAACACCGGTAACGGTGATAACCTGCGCTGTATCCCAGTTTAAATTGGTGAAAGTTACATTGTCTGCAGATACGGTGCCTTCGGTTAAATCGCTGCTGGTTAGACCTATGGTCACATTATCCGTGGGCGGACTGGTGAGAACGATGGTGAAAGTATCGGCGCCGCCAGATTCGGAGGTGACAAGCCCCGCGGTGGGATTAACGGTGATACCGGCAGCGTAAATGTTGAAGTCACCCGAATCTTTAATAACACCTCCGAAAGAAAACCTTAAAACCTTGCCGGGGCCTACGGTGTCGATTTCCAGGTCATTAAAGGTGGCAATACCATTGGCGTCGGTTAATCGCGGAGAAGTGCCCGTAAGGTTACCTGTACCGGCCTGAAGCGTCACCGTGATATTCTGGGCGGAAACGTTATTACTGAACTGGTCGGTAGCCCTTACCTGTATCGGCGGCGCTATAGGTTGGCCGACCAAAGTATCTGACGGCGGGACCTCTACCGTTAGAGTGGTTATAGCACCGGCAACCTCGGTTAGCGTGCCGAAATTGGTTGTCCCGTGAACAACACCACTGACATTCCCGGAAGTCATCGTAATATTACCGTTTGCTAGAGGAGGGCCTCCTGATGTCGGCCGCACCTGGATGGGAGTAACCCCGCCGATGGTCATGGTATCATTTTCAGAAGTTGAATTAGCGGTAACGGTAACCGTAATGGTTGTGGCGTCAATGTCAGCCGGGGTGTTGGCGGCCAGTTGTGTGCCGATAATAGCGACATCAGGGGCAGAGGCTGGGTTAAATTCAAATCCGGCTGGAATAGTCAGGACGAAAGTGCCGTCATCAATATCGCCGGGGGCGCCTTCAGCTATTGTAATAGCGCCTAATGTCGTCCAGGCACCTGTACCTCCGTTACTGTTTGTATCTGCGGATATTGTGTCTCCGCCTGTTGCCTCCGTTATAGTCACAGCTGCCTGTGCTGGTGTTACAGTTATCAGGCTGAAACCTAAAACCAGCACCAGAGCCAATACAGCTCTTAAAATCCTGTTTTTAATGTTACTTGCCTCCCCCACCTTGAAGACTTTTTATGATACTCTTAGCGACTATCTGAAATAATGATAAAGAAAAACCACCTTAAATCATACCATAGTCAATAATAGAGTAATTGTCAAGAAATCATGGCCTGTTTTCAGAGATTCTACTTGGCCAAATATATATCAGGTCTGGTCAACGATAAGGGCATCCGGGGCGTTTTCCTTCACGGACTGAATGCCGTTTTTAGCATCTTCTTTATTCACATAACCCTCGCCTGAATCAGCGATTATCTGCCCGTTTTGATGGCGTAATCGCCAGCGGTATTCACCCCCTTTATCTTCATACAACTCAAACGTGGCTGCCATATTAATCGCCTCCTTTCTTAAGAAATGTACTTAATCCAGGAAACAGGTATCCACATTATATTCACGGGAGATATCCCTGTCAATACAAATAGCGGAAAAATTGGTGTATGTTGGACAGCTGTCATTGGGGACTGGAGATATAAAGCAAGAGCAGCTATACAAGTCAGTGAGCCTTGAAACAAAGCCTTTCCAGGCCGGCTAATGCCGCCACGCCGGCCCCGGTGACACCGAAGATAATCATCCTTTTACCATGGGAGGCAGCTTTTTCCCGTATTTCATCAAAAGTACCGTTTACAATGGCGCTGCTGGTGACAAGCAGCAGGTCGCACCATTTAATCAGCTTTTCTGTATCCGTTCTGCCGTCCCAGATTTGAGCTCCGTATTTTATAGTACCGATATTGTCGGGGTTCAGGTCTGTACAGCGCACGTTATCGCGTCCAAACGTCAGGACCAGGTTTTCCAGGATAGCCGGCTGAATTCCTATCAGACCGACCTTAACCTTACCTGCATCGGCCAGGATATTTTGCGCAATCTCTGCGGCGCATTCCTCCGGCTCTTCATCACGGCAGTGCCTTGTCTCGCCAACCAGGCCCAGGTAAGCCGCCACCGCATTCAGGGTAGCAATGAAAATAGCTCTGGTTTCACTCTTATCCAGGGTCAATTCCAGGATATCGTTCAGCGAGCCGGAGAAGTCGCTGGGTCTATCCGTAAATGCCTGGCCGTAATTGCCACGGAATTCAGCCTCAATCATGACCTCTTTACCCTGCAGAAGAGGGAAGTCCTGCCTGCGCGGAGTGCCGATTGCCTGCTTGACGGTAAGCGTCCCGATGGTAACTTTCACCGCGGCCTCGCCGAGATGCTCCCGGTCGGCAATCGACTGCAATTTTTCTTTTACCTCGATTATTATCGGTTTCATTGCCAGTACTGGCTTACCTCCCCGGCATCCGTGAAATAGCCGTATTTCTCAAATATTTCCTTGCCTTCGGCTGAGGTTACAAAGTATATGAACTCCCTTGCCAGACCCCCGTTCTGACAGTAGCTGGTCAACGCTATCTGCATTTCGCCGATGCCCGTAAGCTGCTCGGGCTGGAGGAAAATTACCTCGATATCGTCCGGCACCTGGAATTGGTAGAAATGCCAGATTATCCCGGCATCTACCTGCCCCATGACCAGCGCTGTTAAAAGGCTATCAGGTCGGACGGATTCAGTGACGATATTGTTGCCGATGTCCTCGGCCAGACCTGCCTTGCTGAATATCTCGGGGGCGTATTTCCCCAGTAAAGTCGTCTCGGCGCGGGTGATGCCGACCCGGATGCCGGGCCTGGCGAGGTCGGCTAGCGACACTATATCATGGGGGTTACCTTTTTGCACGGCGATAACCGGTATCATGTAGGCGATACTCTCGATTGTCAGCGTATCAACGGCGTTCTTTGACGCGGCTGTTACCATGAAACTCTGTTCCGGGGCTATATAAACGTCGCCGCTCTCCGAAAGCACCATCTGGTTCAACACCTCGCCGCCGCCACCATAGGTGATTTCAATAATAGTGCCGTGCAGTTCCTCGTATTTTTGAGCTATCTCGTCAAGGGCGGGCTTGGCCCCGGCAGCGGCAAAAACGTTTAGTGTGTTCGTTGAAGGTGAGCACGATGCACTAAAGCCTATAACTGATGTCAGCAGCATGAGAAATACTAGAATAAGCGCCATATACCTTTTTAAGAACATAATATTGCCTTTTATAATCGGTATTTGGGTGATACAACTCAAGGGAGACTGGTCTATTTTAACAAAGACGTTATATCGTTGTCAATATAGATTTTATGATATTTTTACTGGCCCTGATATCGGCCTTCACTCGTGGTCCATACCCCACGCTTCGAAGACCTTCTTATAAAGGTCCGGCTGGTGGAAATCCGGCTGCATCATCATCTGCTCGTGGGCAAATCCGGACTCGTTCCTGTCGAATTCACGCAGGTTTTCCACCAGCGCGGGTAGCTTTTCGCGCGGCACGGAGAACATCATCTCGCCGGGGATGGTAAGTGCCCGGGCATACTCGCCGGGGTCGGGCAGGTTAATCCAGTACTCGCCGTGCAGCATCACGGGCACGACGGAATTGGAACAGGAGAAGGGGAAGAAGTTGGACTTTACCAGTTTCCTTTCCTCCATTTTCAGCGAAAGGAGTATGATGCGCAGCTGGTTGGTATCGCAGTAGATAATAACGGCATCCGGTTCGTAGGCGGCCTTCTTCAGCGGAGCGGTAAGAATGCCGATATACTTGCCGTATTCAAAGCATTCGCCTGTATTTTGGGCTCTGGCAGCGGGGTCATCGGGCATCTGTACCAGCCCGTAAGATATAACTGCGCCGGGGCACCAGTTGTCTTCTTTCAGCATGGCGACGGCAATCCTGTCCCGCCGCGACAGGGAAAAAGCCTGGCACTGCGCCAGGTGATAGCCGCGGTCTTTCTTAGGGCGGACGGCCCCTTTGGGAATGTCCGCTTCACTTTCCAGCATTTTCACGGCAATGGGGGATGTGGATAGTCCCAGTATGTTCTCCAGTTCTTCTCCGTAGCGGTTATAGTCCTTTATCGTCGGCATTTAGCCCTCCTGTTGATTTATTAAGACTGGATAGATTTTATTAGTTTGGCGACGTTATTTTCTATCTCGGCCAGGTCCTGCCGGTTAGGGCGTCCCCGGATATCGCCGAGCAGGCCCTTGGTACTGTTTTCTAAGGACTTGTGGAACTCGCCAACGACGTACCATTCGGCGGCGACTTCGAAGCCGAGATGGGCAAAGAATTGCCCGAGGTATTTCCCGGCGGGTATGGCTTCGTCGATGCCTGTGTGCGGGCCGGAATAAGTAACGAAAACAACAGCTTTTTTACCGGGTGTTTTGGGGGCGCATGGTTTAATATCGCCGCGCTTCCTGTGGTATTCCATCTTCGCATTGATTATTTCCCGTACCGGCTCCGGCGGCGACCACATGTATGACGGCGACCCTATAAATACGAGGTCGTAATTATACAGGTCTTCCGTATCGGCCTTGTGAATTTTCTTCATCATCGGCTTGATTCCCTCGCGCTCAAGCGCCTTTTGAATGGAAAACGCCACCTTTTCCGTGTTGCCGGTCGCCGACCAGTAATAAATTAGCACTTTAGGGTCGTTTTGTGACATATTTTACTCTCCTTTATAAACTGTATATTATCCTGAATACTTGATAAAGCCTTCCCCGTATAGAGATTCGCCCCGGGTTTTTCTGCCAAGCTGGTTTAGAAATTTGAAGTAGCTCAAGCCCTCTGTAAAAGCGCTGTAGCGGATAGCTCCAGGTTCGTGGCAGGTCTGGCAGTATTCCGACTTGCCGATTCTTGTCCGCCAGGCTTGCGCCCTCGGGCTTGCCCAGATGTCTTGAATATCTTGCCGTTTCAAATCCCCGACAGGTTCGGGCATGATTTCACAGGGATATATTTTACCATCATAATCGATAAATAAATAGTTGAAAAGCGCTGTACAACCCCACTGTCTGCGGCCGGTGACAAGAAAACGGCGCGCCATATCATAGTAATAGCCTGTTTTCAACTCGTCTCGACCGTAAAAGTCCAGCACCTTTTTAAATTCGACGGGCGATAGTGCCAGTTCATCGCGCCTGTTTAGGTTTCTAAACCTTTTTTCGGTAAAGAAGGCCGGTGAAATAATATAGAAGAGGTCCCTGGTTCTGGCAAAGTCCAGTAAATCATCAAGGGCATCGACGTTTTGGGGTAATATTGTAGTCTTTATTCCGATGATTAGCCCGGGGTATTCCTTTTTTAGTTCTGAAAGCCGGTCGAGCGTTGCCGCAGCCATTTTGAAAGCGTTTTTTGTGCCTCTTATTTTATCGTGGGTTTCCCCGATACCGTCGATAGAAATAACACTCACCAGGTCGATATCAGTATTCTTCAGGGCTTCTAGTATCTTCCTGTAACTAGATATGATTTTATCGGTCAGGAAACCGTTGGACGTAACAATAATGCTTCTCAATCTCGGGAGAGAGCTTCTCTTGAGCTTGATTATTCCCAACACAATTTCAGCGAGGTCTTCCCTTAAGTGCGGTTCTCCGCCGGTTAAATCCAGCTCGACGAGTTCCGAGAACAGGGGATTCGAGAGTAAATTTAATATTTCTTCTTTAGATAACTCTAGGCTTACGATTTCCGGGTCTTCCCTCGCCTGTTTCCAGATATTGCACATGACGCAGTGAGAGTTGCAGCGGCCGGTTACCCCCAGGCTTAAGACGGTCGGCTTCAAGGGTCTGTTGATAAATCTGAAACAACGGAACCTTAAAGCATTAAACAGAAGCCTGCAGGCGCTTTTATAATAGCCGGTATAGCCGCTTTTTTCCGGTTTCAAAACGCTAATACTCTGGTCGTAATCCCGTTCTTAATATGTTCGCCGGATTATTTCTAATGTGAATTTACGGTTTCCAGACCTGCCAGACCTTGCCTACCAGCGACGGACCGGGTTTAAGGGCGGGCTGCCCCGGCTGCCAGCCGGAAGGCGTTACCTCGCCGGTAGCTTTTACATGCTGGAAGGCTTTGACCTGCCGCACCAACTCTTCGGGATTCCTGCCCACGTCTGCGGTAAGTATTTCTATAGCCTTGATGATGAAATCCGGGTCGATGATGAAACGGCCGCGAATGTTAACGCCGGCGGCTTCGTCATATATGCCGTACACCGTACCTATTCTGCCTCCGGCATCCGTCAGCATCGGGAAGGGCACGCCCCCATCCACCATCTTGGATAACTCCTGCTCCTGCCACATCTTGTGCACGAACCGACTGTCCGTGCTCATAGCAAGAACTTCCACCCCTAGCGCTTTCATTTCATCGTATTTGGCGGCAACTGCCGCCAGTTCCGTCGGTCACACAAAGGTAAAGTCCCCCGGATAGAAGCAAAGGACTATCCATTTTCCTTTGTAGTCCGAGAGTTTGATGGGGAGAAAACCTTTTCCGGCAACGAAGGCGCTTGCCTCAAAATCCGGGGCTTCCTGTCCTACGCGTGCGGTCATTTTTCTCACCTCCTGCGCTGGTGCTCCTGGAGCTGACTGCGGCGAGGCTTCGGGCATGATAGGTCCGCGGACGGGTTTCACACAACTGTCTTTTAGCTCTGCCATACCTGCCTCCTTTATTTAGTATTCCGGTTAATATATAGCTTTATTTAGTCAGATATCAGTCTTCTACGTCCAATCCCCACTTTTTAAACAGCTCCTTGTAGAAGTCGGGGCGGGGGAAATCGGGTTGCATTATTATGTGAGACCAGTCATCCACATTCTGCTTCATCTCGGCGTTGCGCTTAACGCCTTCGGCCAGCTTCCCTATCTTGTCTTTAGGGACGGAGAAGATAATCTCATCGTCGCCGGCAAAAGCGCGGGAAACTTCACCGAGGTCGGGGAGTGTTATCTGGTACTTCCCGTCCTGGATTACAGGTAAAACGGCATATACGCAGGAATCAATCGGGTCGAATTCGGACTTCACCGTTGTTTTTTCCACGAATTTGGGGACGCTGATCATCTCTCTTAATTGAGCGACATCCGAATATATCAGGACCATATCAGGCTCGAAAGTAGCGGAACTCAAGGGTGCGGTAACCATGCCTATATATTTGCCTAACTCAAAACGGGGTAGAGAGGTAAGCGCATCCACGATAGGGTGATGCGGGTCTTCCACCAGACCGTAAGCTAAAAGCGGGGCCCAGCACCAGTGGTCTTCCTTCGTCATGGCTACCGTCATTCCCTGCCTGCGTGTCATGGCGAAAGCCTGGCACTGCGCCAGGTGTTGACCGCGGTCCCGCTTGGGCCGCAAAGCCCCTTCCGGGATGTCCTCTTCCTTCTCAAGCATTTTCACGGCTATGGGTGACGTCTTCAGTTTCAGATAGGTTTCGAGGTCTTTTCCCCATTGGTTATATTCCTTTATTGTGGGCATGTGATTAGCCTCCGATTATATATTGATTATCAGGATGGGTTTCCTTTCTTACTTTGGGACGTTTTTAATGAGTTTTTGCGCAAATGCATTATACATAGTTGAGTTGTATTGTTCAATGTTGCCCTCGTCGCCAAGTTTAGCCAGCTCCGGGTCGATGGGCAATTGCCCCAGCAGTGGAGCTTCAGCATCCCGTGACATTTCTTCGCCGCGGCTTTTCCCGAAAAGCTCGATTTTCTTATCTATCTCCGCCACGTACAGGTAGCTCATATTTTCGACGACGCCGAGAATGGATTTACCCATCTTCCTCGCCATGTTAACAGCCTTGCGGACGACCATCGCTGTCAGGTCCTGCGGCGTGAAAACGATTATTATCCCTGATATCGGGATAGTTTGCATCACAGTCAGGGGGGCATCTGCCGTGCCCGGAGGCAGGTCGACAATCAGGTAGTCCAGGCTGCCCCAGAGCACCTCCTCCCAGAACTGGGTAATGGCGTGACCGATAAGCGGACCGCGCCAGATTACGGCATCATCATCGCTCTGCAGCAGGAGATTGATTGACATTACCTCGATACCGGAGCGTGTCGGGACTGGCATGAGTCCGCTCTCGCTCATTGCGGGCCGACTGCTGATGCCGAGCATCTTGGGGATGCTGGGGCCGGTTATATCGGCGTCCAGTATTCCAACGTCATAGCCTTCGCGCTGCAGCGCCACGGCGGCCAGACTGGCCACTAACGATTTGCCCACGCCGCCTTTGCCGCTCATGACGGCGATAACGTTCTTGATTTTATTCAGTTCCTTTGGTTTGATATCGGCAAAGTTTACAACTACGTCTTTCACACCGTCGAGCTTTGCCACTTGTCCTTTTACGCTTTCTTTCAGCTGTTCTTGCGCTGTTTTCATCAATGCCGCCGTAGCGATAGTGATATCAACCTTGCCGTCGGCCACGCTGACATCCTTTACAAGGTTCATTTTTATCAGGCTGCGCTTGATATCCGGAACCAGCACTTTATCCAGGATATTCTTAACTTCTTCCGGTGTAGGCATAAATCTCCTTTTTACAAGTTTCTTTATTATTTAACAAAGCTGCAGGTCATTTTTCCTTTTACGGATAAATTAAAAAGACCCCCGCTCGTGATTTCGGATATTATATTTTCTTCATTCAGGTGATGGTCGGTGACGGACAAAACGCCCTCCGACTTTAAGACGCGGTGCAACTCTGATAAAACTTCATCGCGGTTCTCAAGGTGGTGAAGGATATCATAAAGCAGCACGACATCGACGCTTTCATCCGCAAGTCCGGTTTCGCAGTCGGAACAGATAACCTCAACATTAGCGAGCCCTTTCTTCGATATCAGCGTCTGAACGGACTCGACGGCCAGCGGATGAATGTCCAGGGCATATAATACGCCGCTATCCCCGATTGATTTAGTAACCGGAATAACGTAGCCGCCGGGACCGCAGCCATAATCGAGCACTTTGTGGCCTTTTTTTATCCCCACCTCTTCCAGTATGCGGGAACGCGGCTTGAAAGCGTCCCTGATTTTGAAACCCAGGGACATAATTTTGTAGTCAAGGCGGGACTGAATACCTGGGTTATTTTTTGCTTTCTGCGTCGGCATAGCTGCGCTCCCTGTTTTGATGGGGCTGCTTTCTCCTGATGGCCCGTATTATTCCCAGGAAAATGTTCATTCCCGGTACCCTTTGCATGTATCTAACGTAGTCATCCCCGAATTTCTCGACCATAATTTTATCTTCTTCTTTAATGCTTAAGTAAATAACTACCGTGCCGATGACTCCCAGCACCGCGAAGAGCCAGTGGGGGTACCATAAAAGCGTAGTAATGAATATTGAATATACGCCTCCCGTGTACTGCGGGTGTCTGACAACGGAATAGATGCCGGTATCTACTAATCGAGTGGTATGAACGAATGTTTTACCCTTAGGGACGCCGCCCCGGCGAGGGAACATAATTATCGGTGCCAGCACCAGCGCAAAACCGAAGGCCCAGACGACCCATCCGATAATGAACAAGACGGGATAAAAGCTGGTTTCCAAAATGCCCGTCAGGACGAGGGGATTGGCCGGGAAGCAAACAATCGCCAACACGGTTATGAGTATCATCCATAAAATGTCTATTTTTGACCTTTTCATGAGCCCCGGCTTTTTAATCTTTAGTGCAGTCTCTCTATCAGATTGGGCAGTTTCCCCTGCAAATACAGGTTCACCGCCTCGTCGATATCCATGATATCTACTTAACTATCAAATCGTATTTTGGTCGGCCTTTGTTGATGGTAATTTTTACCGATACCTGCTTTCCCTCGGCCAGATATTTTTCCGATTCTATGCGGAGTCTTTCCGACTCCGGCGACTCCAGGAATTTAACCAGAGATTCATATTTACGCTGGATATTCTTATCAATTCCTTCCTCACGCAGCAGCAGCATCAGGCAGCTGTTCAATTCATGCTCGCTAAGGCATTTCAGGCATTTGCCCGATATTTCGTTGGTTGAATATCTGGGCTCGAGGTCGAAGGATTCTGTTTGGCTTTTTTTTAGTTCATCATCACGCATACGCTGTGCACTACTTTCATGTTATTCTCATTACAGTAGGATATCGCCGCCTCGCTCTCCGAGCCGGGCTGGAGCCAGATGCGCTTGAAACCCAGTTCTTTGCATTGTTTCAAAATTTCTTCGGTCACTCCCGGCGGTACCACGAAGTCGACGACGTCCGCTTTAACGGGGATTTCGGCCAGACTGGCGTAACAGGGCAGGCCTTCTACCTCTTTCAGCCTTGGATTTACCGGGTAAATTTTATAGCCGCGTTTTTTTAGATTTTTTATAATCTGATTGCCGTATTTCTCCGGATTGTCCGTAGCCCCGATTACCGCAAATTTCTTCTGGGCCATAAATTCCTTAATAAGGTCCTGCATTATTGCCTCCGGTTAGTTCCTGCACCAGTACTTCGGTAACATGTCCGCAGGACTTGCACATATATTCGTATATTGATATCCTATCCTCTTATCATTTTAGCGCCGCATTTAGGGCAGTTCATTTTGTAACAGGGTGTGCCTCTCTGGTGAGGCACCTTTTCGCCGCAGCTGGGGCATACACAGTCGCCGCTGGGCCCCAGGCCGGGACGGTTGCCTCCCATCCTGCCCCCTCTTTGGCTCTGGCCGGTCGGAGGGCCGGTACCATCTCCTCTTGGCATGATTAATACCTCCAACGTACTCTTCTTGAACCGGTTTATAGTTGGCTGATGAGTGTCAATATTATTATTTCTTATATTAGGTTAGCATATCAGGGAAAATTTTTGCATATTCAACAGGGGGACCTTTGGCAATCATGGCTATCCCGATATAGCCTCCACGTCCGGATAGTAAATTATCTCTTGGCTTGATGCCGCACGATTCAAGTGTTTGACGACTAAGTATAATTATATTATTTTCTGGGATTTTAACCAAGCAATAAATTCTTTTCTTGAATTCGACGGGCTTTCCATCATCGATGCGGAATTAATCCATATTCTATCACCGCTTCAGCGGGAATCACGATACCTCCCCTCTTCTTGATTCGAGGCCAGCCGAAAACGTACTTGCCATCCTTGACTAACTGTGGCATATATACACTATTCCAGTCACAATAGCCCCATTGATTCCAATGTTTATGTCCGCCCCTGGCCGCCGCCGCCACCCATGCCTCTGCCGGAACCGAAATGCGCGTTGACATTAGGCTGGGAACTGGCCGTTAGCTTGCCGGACTTGTAGTTTTCTACGGCATCCTTAACTTTGCCCGTAACTCCGGTGATGATTTTTATACCTGCGCTTGAAAGTACACGGTAGGCATTGGGCCCGCAACTACCGGTGAGTACTGCCTCGACGCCTTTATCGGTGATACTCTGCGCCGCCGATATTCCCGCTCCTCCCCCTGCCGTCATCGAAGAATTTTCCAACGATTCAAATTCCATCGTATCCGGGTCGACGATAATGAAATACTGGCACCGCCCGAAGCGGGGGTCGATTTCTGCATCCAGGTTCGGCGCGGTGGAAGTTATCAAAATTTTCATCATTTACTCCTTGCTTGAAGGTTTATTCTCCTCAAGTTCCTTTATCCGTCGTTCTATGTCCTCCAGTTGCTGTCTGGTTGCTTCTGCCTGACTTTTTAAAAAGTCGAGTTCTTGGGCTTGAGTGGGTGCTCCTGTAAATGGAATGCTGGCATTATAAGAGAACGCTGTTGTTGACAAGCATGGATAGGCGCAGCGTGGTAAACCGCCTCTGCCTCTGCCAATATAAGGATAAGGGGGAGAACTGCCTCTAAATCCAAATCCAGCACCTCCTCTGCCCCCAAATCCTCTATCCATTCCGTAAACCATATTCACACCTCCTTGTGTTTGAGCTATTTTTGAGGCACACGGCCTCGATATATTCCTTATCAGCCGCAATATAGCGGCAGGTTTTCCTTGCCGGTTAGTAGATGCAGATGCGCGCTACTACAGGCAGGGCATTTACGGTTCTTGTCTTCCGTGGGACTCTTTGGTATCGGCATTTTAAACTTATGCTTGCATTGCTGACATTCATATTCCCACGTGTTGGTTTCAAATATATTAGGTCCGGAATCCAGGGGTACCCATGGAGGGGCTTCCACAACATCAACACTACAGCACGCAGGACATTGTATCTTCTCACCGGGAGAAGTACTATCAGAGACGGCATGGTCGAACACATTTAAACACTGCTTGCATAAAAACCGACTTTGCATAATTCTAACCGTCCTTCCTCATCGTCAGTAATTCAAGGCCTGATATTTGCCGGAATGTCCCTCCTTGACTTACATAGCGGAGCACCGCTTCAGTATTGATTACCTTTGTCCCGGATACGGCGTCTATGCCGTAATCGAAGAGGACCGGCGATAATGGAGCTGTCCCCCCGAGAATGACAACATAGGCTGCCGGACTGCATAATCCGAGCAGATATTCGATGGTATGGTTGGTGAGAGCAGTCCCGGTGATGCCGATAACGTCCGCCTTGGGGAGATAGTTGGCGGACTCGTTTTCCGCAAGGTCGTCTTCCTGCAGATTTTTCTCGATTACCCACAATTCCCTGGCAACCTGCCGCAGCCCTTTCACAAATGGGAAATGCCCGATTATAGCTACCCTTTTCCCCTCACCCTTGCTGGCTATAAGGTCGCCGGCGTTTAGCTTAACGCAGCGTTTTTCATCTATTTCAACCAGGGAATTTATAGTGGCCATGCCGATAGCCGCTTCAACATCACTGCCCGAATTCGCCATGCTCGCTAGCTCCTGCACGTCTTTTTCCAGCAGCAGGCCGGCGTCGGCGACCGGCGACTTTTTATGGTGCGGCCCCTGGTCGTGGGGCGTGGAAGCCAGCCCGCACCGTCTGGTCACTACCGCCGTCTGGAAAGGCCCCATACGTATGTCTTTGACCGGGGTCTCGTATTCCAGCGTTGCCAGTATGTCGTTGATAATTTTCATGGTAATAAATACCTTACTGTGATATGTCTTTCGTGCTTCGGTTGTGCCCTCTTCCTTTACCTCTTACGCCCTGGCCGTTTCCGGGCGATGGAACGGGTTCAACATCTGGTAAACGGCAAACAGGGCAGAGTTCCGGCGGCATCCCCACCGGTGTATCCAGTTCCCATTCATGTCCCCGATGACAGCGGAAACGACGCCAGGTCATCTCGAAATTACCGCCCTCAATCCTGATGGCTTTGCCGTTAAGAAGCACATCGGCTAACTTTTGCCGCGCAGATGCCAGTACTCGTTGGAAAGTAGGGCGGGAGATGTTCATCTTTTTTGCTCCCTCCTCCTGCTCCAGGCCCTCCAGGTCTTTAAGCCGTATCGCTTCGGCTTCTTCTATAGACAGGCGTACTTCATCCAGTTCTCTTAGCGGGGCTCCTGTCGGTTTAAAATAGGTTATATCAGGCACATTTTCCACGCGGCGATGTTTGCGCGGTCGGGACATCTCCACTCCTTAATTATGAGCATATGCTCATAATAATGATATTACAGATCTAAATTGTTTGTCAAGACCGTACCGGCAACAATTAAAAACAGAATTGTACTTGAGATTTGTTTATATTTCTCTCGTAAAATTGTAACAGATGTTATATAAAAGTCAACGTGAGTGCAGCTTCAGACGGTAGTGGGTGGTACAGGACTCTAGCCTGTGACCTTCAGTGTGTGGTGCACTCTTGTAAAAAGGCGGAGGCCGCCTGCCTCCTTTTAATACTGGATTATAGAGAAAACCTTCCTCAAGAGCTCGCCGGGCTTTAGATGCACCACCAGGATTTCGCCAATAGGGTTCTGAATTATAGCGTGCATTAAGCTTTTTTCTAAAATTTTCCCGCCGCTGATGTAATCAACTAAGGCTCGAAGTCTATATCAACGCCGGAGAGGGTTAGCTCTTTGTCGGTAGTTGTTCGCAGCGGAGGAAGCTTGGTTACATCCATACCGGGCTCGTACTTGAAGATATCACCCACTTTTTTACTCAGAAGAAATACCAAGAGAGAAATAGGAATATCCATAGTGCAGACATCCTCGCACTGACCGCAATTAACGCAGGAATCCATAACGTGAGCAATCCTTACCATAGGGAACATTACATCAGGGGGTATCTCTCCCGGAGGTATGTAACCTCTATCTGCCTCTAAGAAGCAGTCCTTGCAGTAGCATATAGGACAGGCGTCCCGGCACCCGTAGCACTTTATGCATTGATGAAATTGAGTAAACCAATAGCTGAACTTTTCTTCACTGCTCATTTTCTCTAGTCTGGAAAAATCCTTTTCCTGCCATTGTTTTGCTGACTCTATTGCTGCTTTATCCTTTTTATTTCTATCATCAATAGAAGCGGCGCTTGGCTGTTCGATCGTGATACAACCACCATCGATCGCGGCTTGAGCGAATTGCGACCCTTTATCAGAACAGATTTCGATGAAGGTTGTTTCTTTGTTTGTCGTTCCCCATTTGCCGCAGGCTATGTCAGCCATAACCGGGATATTGATTTCACACCGGCGACAATTCTCACGTCTGCCGTATCCTTGCTCTTCCAGCTTAGCCAGATCTTCCTTTTTCTCGCTCCCATCCTTTAATGTGATTGTCAATACGTTATCTTCAATGTCCTCACCGGCGACGTCGGCAGGGTCAACTTCAAATATCTCTTTCATCATTATCTTAGCTTTCGCCGAAGGCAGGGTACCGGTACAGTTGAGCCCAATGAGCAGGAGATTATCAAGATTAATCTGGGTTCTCTTGGCAAGCTCGACAATCGCTCTGGCATCGCATGGTTTGACGACGATGGCCAATTTTGAACTAGAAGCACCATCCAGATACTCTGTAAGAAAGCGGGCTATATTAGGTGAGGAGCAATGCAGCGACCCCGCAGTCTCTATCACCTTCTCCGGCTCTGTAATTAAGACGGGTATGCCATCATACCGATTGCCCTCTCTTGCTTTTACGGCAACTACGGCATCTGCCATTTTACTCTCCAGAGCAAATTTGAGTAGAGAAGTAACCGCACCACCATTCTCGCCTATTTTCAATATATCCTTATCCGCCGCGCGGGCAATATACATATCTCCCTTCATTGCTTAACCTCCATCTTAGCAGCACAAACCTTGGTCCCGGCACATTTAGCACCGGGAACTAGGGCAGGGTTTGTCAGTGAATTACCACGAGAATCTGGAAAATGAAAAGCGGCAAATAGCAGTCCTTGCGGTACATTATCTGATATCTTCGCTTGAGCTTCTATGCTGCCCCGTCTTGTCGCCAGAGTAACCATATCTTTGTTTTTTATCCCAGACTGGAGAGCGTCTTTGGAATTGACCTCGACAAAGCCATGAGTGAGTTCGCTGACCAGCTTCGGGGTTCTCAAGCTCATTGACCCGCCGTCAAAGTGGAAAATGCTTCTCCCTGTTGTTAAAACGTAGGGGTACTCTGCATCGGGTAGTTCGGGCGGTGGCTTGAACTCAGCCGGCTGAAAGTGCCCCAGCCCGTCGGGCGTGTTAAATTTCTCCAGGTACATCGTCGGGGTGTCAGGAAGATTATCTTCGAGGCATGGCCAATGAACGCCCCCTGCCTGCTTAAGTCGTTCGTAGGATATCCCTTTATATGTGGGAACGAATTTCCTTATCTCTTCATATATTTCGCCAGCCGAAGTATAGTTAAACTTATCCTTATAGCCCATCCTCTCCGCTAACTGACATATAATCAACCAGTCGGGCTTGGCCTCACCGGGAGCGTCGATGACCTTGTCAACCTTCTGCACCCGCCTGTCTACATAGGTATGGGTTCCTTCTCTTTCAACCCAGGTTGCTGCCGGTAACACTACATCAGCAAGTTTAGCTGTCTCGGTGAGAAATATATCCTGGACCACCAGGAATTCGGCTCCCTGTAAAGTCTTTTTCAGGTTATTGGTATCAGGCACCACCATCATAGGGTCGGCACCGACAAGATAGAGGTAGGGGCATTTATTGAGCATCTCCATATATGTTAGGCCCGGCTCGCCAGGCAGGCTCTCTACCCCCCAGAACTTGGCAAACTTTTCGGCTATTTCTGGACTCACCTTTACGAGCCCGGGATAAAAGACCGCCAAACTCCCCATATCACCCGTACCCTCGCCGTTTAAATTACCTCTTAAAGAGTTCACCCCTGTTCCCGGCTTACCGACGTTCCCGGTAAGGAGAGCCAGGTTAGCATGAACCTTAACATTATCAACTCCAGCGGACTGCTCGCAAATGCCCTGATTATAGAGGATACAGCTCCTCTTTGCTTTGGCGTAGGTGATGGCAGCTTCCTTTATTTTATCCGCGGGAACCCCGGTAATTTCCTCTGCCTGTTTCAGGTCTGTCTGCGATAGCGAAGTGCGAAACTCGTCAAATCCTGCGGTTCTTGAGGATATAAATTCTTTGCTTTCCAATCCTTCGGCCAGAATAACGCTCATCATCGCGTTAATGAGGGCGACGTCGGTACCTGGTTTAAGCTGCAGATGTATATCGGCGAGGTCGGTAACGGTAACCGTTTTTCTGGGGTCGGTACAGATAACTTTTGCCCCTTTGGCCTTAGCCCTTAGTACCCTTCTGGACATTAAGGGAAAGGTCTCCTTCATGTTAACGCCGGCCAAAAAGATGCAGTCGGCCATTTCAATGGCCGGTTGAGAGGTCTGCATTGCTGGAGAGCCGAAGGCTGGACCCAGGGCTGCAGCGGAAGGGGAGTGACACAATCGGCAGCAGCACTCGACATTATTACTCTTCATTACTATGCGGACGAACTTCTGAATTACATAGGATTCTTCATTTGTGTTCTTACACGAAGCCAGGAAACCCGCGCTCTCCGGTGTTGCCTGCTTGAATTTAGAGGCGATAAGGTCGAGAGCTTCATCCCAGGACGTTTCCTTAAACTCGCCGTTTTTCCTGACCAGCGGCATCTTTAGCCTGTCCTCGTGATACAGAAAATGATATGCATTCTTGCCCTTGGGGCAGTTTGCCCCCTCGTTTATCGGGTGTTCTTTCCACGGCTCCTGCCCGATTATCCTGCCGTCTTCGACAACTAGGTAAATGCCGCAGCCGCAACTGCAGTAAGGACATATTGTTGGCACGTACTCAATGCTCATTTCGCCTCCCGTTTAACGGACTTGGACCGAGCTCTTTTATAGTCTGGGTAAAACTCTTAACCGTATCGGCTACCTTACCTCCTTCGGATGCCGAAATCCACTCCAACCTCAACCTGTCGCCACCAATGCCTATGGCCTCAAGAAAAGGCTTAAGTCCCATCACCCTTCTTCTAGCACCCAGGTTCCCTTTCTGGTAGTGGCAGTCTCCGGGGTGACAACCGCAGACGAGTACACCGTCGGCACCAGCAGAAAATGCTTTAAAAATAAATTTTTCATCTACTCTTCCCGAACACGTTACCCTTACTATTCTGACATTAGCTGGCATTTTTATTCGTGAAACTCCGGCTAGGTTAGCTGCGGCGTAAGAGCACCAGTTGCAAAAGAAGCCGACTATCTTTGGCTCAAACTCTTCCATGCTTTATTCTCCTTTTAAAATCAGCCTGACGCAACATAGCAAATAATGTTAAAATATATGAAAGCTTGTTCAGAGCTATTTAAGCAGATAAATTATACCGTACGGGGTATAGTAACGTCAAAACATCATTCTGTGGAGGATAAGACTGTGGAGAATAAAAAAAACACTGAAGTATCTAAAGATACGTTGTTGAGGCGGCTAAAAAGAGTCGAGGGTCAAATACGTGGTATCCAGAAAATGATTGCTGAAGACCGTGATTGTGCGAGCATAGTGATGCAGCTGGCTGCCGTACGTTCCGGTATTGAAGGCGTTGGTGCACTGGTACTCAATAATTGTATGAAGCTTTGCTTTTATAAAGGTCCCGAAGCCACAACTGATATTGATACTCTATCAAAAGCGATTTCAATCTGGGGGCGTGTGAGGGGTGGCGATGATTAGTATAAGTAAGACTATAAGTATCTTGATAACAGGAAAAAGTGGGCGGTACAGGACTCGAACCTGTGACCTTCAGTGTGTGATACTGACGCTCTAACCAACTGAGCTAACCGCCCGCAGGATAGCTGCCTTTAAATTCTAAGGAATAAGCCGGTTAAAATCAAGCCTCATTTGCTCTCTTTTTGATTTATCGGGATTGACGCCGTAATTCTAATATGGCTATTATCTATGGGTATTAACGTTGCATTATGAAAATAACCAGGCTATTGGAAATAACCCTGATTCTCCTAAATAAGAAATCCGTCACTGCCGGGCAACTTGCGGAGAGGTTCGGGGTGTCCACCAGGACTATTTACCGGGACATCGACGAGCTTTCTTCAGCAGGCGTGCCCGTATTTACCAACAAGGGTAGTGGGGGCGGTATTTCATTACTTGATAACTATGCTATCAATAAGGCCATGCTGACCGAGCATGAGCGGGACAGCCTGCTTTTAGCCCTTAAGACCCTGCAGTCCACCAGATACCCTGAAATAGATGCCATCCTGGAGAAAATCGGTGCCGTTTTCAGAAAGGCCGCGGCGGCGGACTGGGTGCAGATTGAGTTTTCTCCCTGGGGCAGCGGGCCCAACGAG
>JAFGHK010000075.1 GCA_016930185.1 Dehalococcoidales bacterium
ATCGCGGCTTCTGCCCTTACCGTGCATCTTGATAACTACATCGGCGCCGGTCATAACAGCTACCTTTACGAGGAAAACGGCGTCTTTACCCCCCTGGTCTGGGATACTAATATGGTTTTCGGGACCTTCAATTATGGCATCAGAAAAGACGGCCTTATAAATTTCTACATCGACGAACCGACGGCCGGGCCGGTCAACAGGTATCCGCTGGTCGACCGCCTGCTTTCCCACGAGCCTTATTTTGAGAGGTATATCGGTTACCTGGAGGAGCTGATGGACGGCGCCTTTTCTTTAGACGTTATCCTGCCGCGCATCGACCAGCTTGTCGAACTGGTACGGCCGTATGCCAGAGCAGACACGGAGATGTTCTATTCTTATGAAGACTGGGAGCGCTGCATCACCGATGACTTAAGACCGCCGGATGTTTTTGAGGGCTGGATGGCCGGCGGCGCCTCGCCGATGCTCCCATGGATGATAGGCCATAGTGAAAGCAACGCCTTATACAGTAAATTCGGTGTAAGAAGCCTCTGGGAGCTGGTTGGCGCTGACCTCACATATGAAGAGGTGCAATCCCTTGAAGACTGTCTTTCACCGGAGAATTATGATTTGTTCCTGCTGAACTATTACGGGCCTTTAAAATCCCCCCAGCCTCCGCGCCAGTCCGGTTTCGGCCCTAACTCGCTCGGTCTCAAGAGCTTTATAATCGCCCGCTACGAGTCGGTAAGGCAACAGCTTAACGGGGAAAGGCCCAGCGGCTCCAAATGGGGCGCCGGCAATGGGGCCATAATGTGGATGTCCGAGTGGTTCGGCGGGTAATAGATAAGTCTGGAGGAAACTGATAATTAAAGTACCCGATATTTTTAAAAAGCTGGCCGGACCGGCCAATCTAAAGCCCGGTCAAAGGTTCGAGCGAAAATTCGCTATACTCCCTGCCAACCTCGACCTCACCTACTCGTTTTTAAGGCAGATTTGCCGCCCGGACAGTATATATCCCGCCGACCGCGTTACCAGCCTCTACTTTGATACCGCCGACCTCGACCAGTACCAGAAGTCTGATTCCGGCGAATTCATGAAAAACAAGGTGCGCATCCGCTGGTACGGCTCCGACATGAACAGCGACTCGGCGGAAGTGCCTGTATATCTTGAAATCAAGCAAAGGGAGGGTTTCGCCAGCAGTAAGCAGCGCCGGAAATTCATCGCGTCTAAAAACCTTTTAGAAACCGGGCGTCTGCTCGAAGGCATACTGGACAAGACAACAATTTCCCAGACGCTGGCGTCGCTGGGGTATTTCACGGAAAAAACCCTCCGGCCGGTAATACTCATTTCCTACCGGCGCTACCGCTATAGTGAAATTCAGACCGGCGTGCGCGTCTCCTTCGACCGGGATATACGCGCCACGGTGGTTGCCGCCGACCTTAAGCGGCAGTCGGGCGACGTCCGCCTGGAAAACGGCGTCATCGAGGTCAAAGGCCCTTCCATCGACCTCCCCGTAACCCTCCGCCGCCTGCGCTTCCTGGACATCGACTGGAGTCGGTTTTCCAAGTACGGCAACTGCATGGACGCCTATTTTGCGCAAACGGGCGATATTTATTAAGTTAATTCACTGCCTGCCATCTGGCAGATTGGCTGTGCCAAAGAATACTAAGGAGGATATTACATGAGCGAACTCTGGGACTATATCACCGCGCTGGAATCACCGCTGTCAATGAACCAAATCATCGTCGACCTGGGATTTTCAATCATCGCTTCTATTATCGTTTACCTTTTGTACCAGATGTTCTACGGTACGAGGCATATCGGGGCGGGCGTGCACCGCACCTTTATCATCGGCGGGCCGGCCATTACCGCCCTCTTCCTGGGCATACAGGTATCCATACCGCTGTCCCTGGGCCTGCTGGGCGCCCTGTCTTTCGTACGTTTCCGTACCCCGGTGAAAGACCCGGCGGAAATCGGCTTCCTTCTCCTGCTTATCGCCACGTCAATCGGGGCCGCCACCGGCAATTTCCTGATTACATCTCTCCTCGTCCTGTTCGTGTTTATCGCCCTGGGCATCCACTGGCTCACACGCAACCGGGTTTCCGTGTTCGGGCGGGGACAGCTGATGATTTCCATCGACCAGACCGCCTACAGCGGACTTGAGACAAAACTATCCGCTTTCCTGAAAGACCGTCTCAAGGGTTTGAGACTGGTAACGATGTCCGTCGTGGAAGACCGCGTCAGCCTTAATTACCAGTACCGCAAGCACACCGACTTCAACTGGGCGGCTTTCACCAGCGAAATTAACCAGATGGCCGCGCCGACCAAGGTAGAGCTGTTCATCAGCTAGCGGCGGCTTGAAAACCTGTGATACCATGTAAGCAGGATATATTATATTGGAAAAATCCTCGTAAAGTAAGCGTATGTATAGTCTCAAGAGGTTGGGATATATTTTACTGTTACCCTTCGCGGTAGTCATTATAGGGACTATCGGGTTTATGATAATCGAGGACCTCTCGTTTCTCGATGCTCTGTACTTCACCGTCGTCACGATATCTACCGTGGGCTATGGAGACATATCACCCGTCACGACGGGTGGCAAAATATTCGGCATCATCATTATCGTCATCGGTATCGGCGCTTTCCTGACCCTGCTCACCAGCCTGGCACAGTGGCTGATACAGCGCCGTCAGCTTTCCCTGCACCGGCACCGGCTGAACATGCTTATCGGGGTGTTTTATACGGAGGTGGGGAATAAGCTGCTGCATACCTTCTCCCACTTCGACCCCAATATAAGCCAGCTGCGCAAGGACTTCATGGTGACCCCCCAGTGGTCAGCGGTGGAGTTCCAGCAGCTGAAAAAACGACTTAGCACCTACAAACACAATATCGACCCGGCTCTGCTCGACCTTGAAGGAATACGCCGCTACCTCCAGGATAAAGGCGAACTGCTGGTGCACCAGCTGGAAAATTCCGACCTTGTAGAAAATGAGACTTACGCCGAGCTTCTCTGGGCGATAGTACACCTGCGGGACGAACTTGTAGCACGTCCCACTCTCAAAGGCCTGCCGCAAACGGATATCGAGCACCTTGTAATCGACGTGCAGCGGGCTTACTCGCTGCTGACGCAGGAGTGGATAGACTACATGCAGTACCTGAAAAACAGGTATCCTTTCCTGTTTTCGCTGGCGCTGCGCACCAACCCCTTCGTGGAAAAACCTTCGGCGATTGTCACATAATACCACTACAACCCGTTAAAATCGTTTACCCCCGCACTGGTATCTATTGCCTGCAGGTGTTATCATGAATGAAAAACAGGGAAGATTAAAATGGATATAAAGCTTACATTCATGGGCGCCGCCCGGGGTGTTACCGGCTCCCGCTACCTCATAGAAGCCAACGACAAGACCATCCTCGTGGATTGCGGCCTTTACCAGGAAAGGGAGTTCCAGTCCCGCAACTGGGAGGCTTTCCGCTGCGCGCCGGATAAACTGCACGCCGTGCTGATTACCCACGCCCACCTGGACCACTGCGGCCTGCTGCCAAAACTGGTGAACGAAGGCTTCAAGGGCAGGGTCTATTGCACCCCCGCCACCGCCGATATCACCAAAATTATCCTCCTGGATTCGGCGCACATACAGGAAGAAGACGCCGCCTATAAGAAAAAGCGGCATATCAGAGAAGGCAGGAAGGGCCCCTTTCCGGAAATCCCGCTATACACTACCGCCGACGCCGAGGCTACCTTCCCCCTGTTTACCCGCATTGAATACAACAACACCGTAGAAATCGCCCCCGGCATCGAGGCTACTTTCTTCGACGCCGGCCACGTGCTCGGCTCGTCGATGATAAAGGTACGCATCACACAGGGCGAGGAAAAGAGGAGCATCGTTTTCTCCGGCGACCTCGGCCGCTGGGACCGGCCCATGCTTAACGACCCGCGTATGTTCCGCTATACGGACTACATCGTGATGGAGTCCACCTACGGCGACCGCCAGCATCCGGATAAGAAGGAAATCGATGATGAGCTGGAGGAAATAATCAAGGCCGCCTTTGCCGCCGGTGGCAATATCATCGTGCCCAGTTTCGCCCTCCAGCGTGCCCAGGAAATCCTCTATTACCTCAATATCCTGCTGATGGAAAAACGTATCCAGGCATTGGACGTATATGTAGATAGCCCGATGGCGATACGAATCACCGAGGTATTCAAGCGCTACTCCAATCTGTTTGACCAGGATATGAAAAGGCTGCTGAAAGAGCAGCGTTCCCCCTTCGATTTTCCCGGTCTTAAGATGGTGCAAACGGTCGACGAATCTAAAGCCCTGAACAAGATAATGGGCACCATCATGATAATCGCCGGCTCCGGCATGTGCACCGGCGGCCGCGTCAAGCACCACCTGGTTAATAATATCTCGCGTCCGGAATGCACGGTAATGTTCGTCGGCTACCAGGCAATCGGCACGCTGGGCCGCCTTATTGTCGACGGCGCTAAGACCGTTAGAATCCACGGCAAGCGGTACCCCGTCCGCGCTAAAATAACTCAAGTCCAGGGCTTCTCCGCCCACGCGGATAGAGACGACCTTCTTAAGTGGCTTTCCAAGCTGGAGGTGCATCCTAAGCGCATTTTCATCACCCACGGCGAGACCAAGTCCGCCGAGGAGTTCGCCAAGTTTTTAAAGGAAAGTACCGGTTATGATACCCTGATACCGGATTACGCCACCACCGTCAATCTTGAATAAATAATGTCATACAGGCATTATTACCCCGGGAGGGCTTATGGACAACGAGTTTGAAATCAATCAACTTGCCAAGGAAGATTCCTGGCGGATGTTTCGCATCATCGGGGAACTGGTGGAGGGGTTCGACAGC
>JAFGHK010000076.1 GCA_016930185.1 Dehalococcoidales bacterium
CGTCGATTGCTTCCTGGATAGTGTCAAAAAAGGTGTCCTGTGTCAGATTATGCACAGGCTTGTTGGAGACAAGGGTAGTCATGGCGGCATCAGCGTACCAGGGGTCGTAAGCAACGTTATCGCCGACCATTCCGGCAATAACAGCATCATCCGGGCTGCCCCACCAGTTCCTGGCGGCATTTAACGGTCCGCCGGTTGCAGTGCTTTCAACGGCAATAGCGTAGTCTGTGTGCCCTACGATAGTATTATTGTAGATAGCTCCCGAAGGGATGGCATAAGGTCCTCCGTATATTCCACCGGATTCCCCGCCGAAAACCCATATCCCCTGATAGCAGTTGGTGAAGCTATTATCGTGGATATCAATTGTATTTATACCCCAGATTTGCAGTGCCTGGCCTTCACCGCCCCAGTATACTTCAGGGACGCCGTTTATGCTATTGTCGTGCATAACTAACGATTCGGCAATATTCACCTCGATAGCTGCCCAGGCCTGCGATGACGCAGACTCCAGGTAATCATCAAATACATTACCGATGACAGTTACGGAGTTTGTATATTGGTCCGGGTCGCCCCTGAAGGATATAGAGCCGTAACAATCATGAATATAGTTATTATTAAATACAATGTCTCCCAGGGGATGCAGCACCCCGCTCGGAGCAACGCTGCTTGTATTATCAATCAGCAGCCAATCTCTGAAGCCTTTAATTTCGTTATTTTCCCACGTCCAATCGCCCGCATAATTATTACCGCCATAAAAAGCCATCCTTTCAGCAACGCCTTCGCCGTCCAGTACACATCCGCGTATCGTAAAATCGGATACGGTTGGAGCGCCCTGTAAATCAATTAAAGCATTCTTGGCATTACCGCTATAATCGCCTGCCAGATATAAATCCTCCAGTAATAAGCCGGACCAATCCGAAGACCCGGCTATACTAATACCTCCCGTGACAAAAGTGGAGGAGGGACCATCGCCAATGATGGAAAGCGGCTTATCGATTAAGAGGCCCTCCGGGTAATCCCCCGCCGCTACATAAACGGTATCACCATCAAACGCGGCATCGATGCCGTCCTGGACTTTACTCCAGATGGCAGGCAGGAGGGAGGTCGTGGGATGGTCGACAGTTACGGCGAGGTCGAAGGAGTTGCTGGCGAGAATATCCGCAATATCAAGGGTCAGGGAATCATCCAAGACCTGGACATCATTAGCGGCAAAGGTGTTGCCAGTAATTACAGCGCCGTTTTGGCCATGCTCCGCGTAGATGCCGTCTTCAATGCTGTTGCTAATATTGTTGTTGTTAAGTGTCAGGGTGGTGGCATTATAGAAGTAGATACCGGTTTCCGCTCCATCGATGGTATTGCCCTGTACAGTATTATTTTTGACTGCCGCGGCTGCCATTATAGCGGCAATTGCATCAGGGTCAGTCCTGAGGGGGTCAGTTTCGCTATCACCGAGAATGGTCCCTACTTCTATGCCCACCCCGTTGTTAACCCCGGTGGCCGTTATGGTATTACCAAGGATTTGATTCCCTGATATATCCTCGCTGCCGTCTATCAGTTCGTATCCACCGTAACGCGTGTCGAAAGATAAGCAGATTCCGGGGCAGGAATAGGTTTCTGCCGTTGCCGTGGCATTAATCTGGTTGAACTGGACCAGGTTTCCAACGCATTGTTGTGTTGCCTTGGCACCAAGGAAGATGCCGATACCCCCGCCGCCGGATGCCACGGTTTTGGTAATAATATTATTTGTTATTACCCAGTGGCTGCCGCCCCAGTTGGTGATTCCCTGGAGTGCACCGTCATCGTTAATTATCAGGGAGTCAACGGTTACGTAGTTCACTCCTACTGCATAGATAGGGAGATCAATGCCCGGTGCAGGGTCACAGTTGATGGTGAAGTTCCTTATCTCTGCACCATCAGCCTCGGGCCGGAAAGCGGAGAAATGACCAGAGTCGTCTTCTTTGTATGGCACGCCGCTGGTGATAATGGATGAGCCGGCTGCTTCTCCACTAACACTTACATTCTTATCCACAATGGCGCCGGCGTATTCACCCGCCGCAACATGGATGCGGTCACCATCAACCGCTTGAGTTATCGCGTATTGTATCGTTGCCCACGGACTACCTTGTGAGCCGCTACCGGGGTCATCGACTCCTCCTACCGCAACGTAATAGTCAGTGCCGGATGTTGCCTGCGCCGGTAAAGCGATTGCGAGACAGATACTCGCGGCAAGTAATAAGGCAAATATAATCCCAAATCCTTTTATTGTCCTCTTCATCTTACTTCTCCCTTTATTGAATACTCGGGTTTTTGTTTAGTATTTATTGAATATGGATATGTGAAAATTTCCATTACTCCGTCTTTCTTTTTTTATAAATAAAACACATATATAAAATTAATTTATTACCGGGATAGCCTGGGGGTTTGTTAGATAGTTACTTGAGGGAATTGGTCGCTTTTTAAATATTGATTATTACTGCCCTTACTCTCCTCATCCGCCTCGTATATCAATGGGGGACGATATTTACCTTAAGACGAATATTTCGTCAACATTTCTCTTTTTTTGCCTCGCTGTTCTTTTTGTTCCTATCCCAATAACAACTGCCTGGTAAAAAGCTAAAGCCGCAGTGGTGGTGATGATAAGACAGTCAACAATGATGTTTCCCAACCTGCTACGGTTTTTGTGACTATTTGTGATATCAGTTTGACTCTGTTGTGATACAACAAACCAGTTTTTGTGACTTTTTTTTGATTTCAACATCTTGATGTCACTCCTTGCGGTTTGTTATAATTAAATAAGGTGATGGCCCAACCGCTATCGCCAGATTTTTTAGAAAAGACCTGTTACCGCAGGTCTTTTCGCTAAAATGGTAGTTTACATTTCCGGCAAATTTAACTTTATGTATCCTTTAGTAATATGGTATCGTTTAGTATTTTAGTAATAATGTATCTACGACTTTAGTCATATGTGTAGACGTATTTTTACACTTTACATGGGACTTTGTCAAGGCCATTCAGTTAAAATATCTACGGAGATACATAAAGTTTTTGTAAAGTTATATAAAAAATCTATTAAATACAGATAATTAAGGATTTTGTGCAAAAAAAAGAGCTTGTTGGTTTTCTGATTCAAACATGTAAAGAAAAAGGCCTGTCATTCCGCAGTCTGTCTGTAAAGGCAGGGCTTAGCGCTGGAACGGTTCACAGTATTATCTACCGGGAATACGAACCTTCACTTTATTCACTAAATCGGCTGGCCGATTATCTGGGCGTAAAAAGACAGTATCTATGGAAGCTAGCTGGTTTACTCAGGGATGAGGACTTAGATGATAATTTAAATAACACTGACCCACGTATGAGTTACTACTTTGAGAAATTTGCATCCCTACCTAAGCCAGCCAGAGAATTGGTAACCCACCTAATAGGGGACATAATAAACTATCATAATAACCACCATAGCAATTTAAAAGAACCTAATAATCCATCTCACTTATGGCCGTTAGAAGAACAAGAATAACGCATTTCTTGTTACCCTGTTATTATTGGGATTTTAACCAACAAGTCAGTTTAGTATGTAATAGAAAACGCCAATTCAGAAGTTCTACCTTTCGTACAGCACCGCCCACCATTTTAAAGTTAATCTAACCTTAATAACTTGACAACACATATTTACTGTGTTAGTCTAAAAATCGTTAAGGCTGGCATTAATCCAGCCTGTTTTTGTTTTATTAATATCTGTTTTTTATCTTCATTATTCTTTCTTTACTTAGACTTTTCCTATCATTTTTCTAATAATACTCTATCACTATCTGTAGGTTATTCA
This sequence comes from Dehalococcoidales bacterium, assembly GCA_016930185.1. GTDB lineage: Bacteria > Chloroflexota > Dehalococcoidia > Dehalococcoidales > RBG-16-60-22 > RBG-13-51-18. The sequence goes on from JAFGHK010000076.1 coordinate 3,821, forward strand.
ACAACATTAATATAAATTCCAATTCTGCTAATAAAACCGCAGTAAAATGAAGATAAGAACGCTTTGTAATCTCCAAATAGTCGGAAAACGGCATCAGGTTTTTACCGATTTATCTACTCCATTTTGTGAGGGAGGCATATGTTATGGATATAGAGTACGGGACTGAAGTGATCGATAGAGAAGGTAATTCCCTGGGTACCGTTGACCGCGTGATACGTGATTCCTGGACAGGAGAAATTAGAAAATTCAGTGTAACCAAGGACACTCCGGATAATGCACTAATGTTCTCTCCCAAGCAGATACTTGGGTTAGAAAAAACAAAAATTAAGGTAGATGTTTCTACAAACGGTTTGAAAGAGATAAGTTAGAATATCTTAAAGGATAAATTAACCTTCTAAATAAGAGGTATATTTTCTTAGAGAAGGTCAACCATACTTTCTTTAGTTAAAAAGCCTTTAGCTTGGTTAAGACAGACACAACCACCATATACCCCCATATTCTGGAATATAGTACTTTAAACGGCGTTAGACATCGACCCGATATCATGGTAGCATAGACATGTATTCTAATTTCATGATAAAAAATGATACAAGGAGAAAAATCGTGACCTGATGAAGTAAATGAGACGTGTTGTCTGGGGACTTTACCCTCTATATCTGTGAATCTCGCCTCACCCTGTTGATTACAGTGTTTCTACGGTCCATCAGCAATAGGCTGTTTACCAGGTCTATGGCTATCAATTTTCAGGTTCTTCCCGGCCATTCGCATTTTTGGTGAGTTAAAAACTCCGCCCCAAACCGTTCACTCGGTTTTCCCCTTTTTTTACGCTCATTTTTTCCGTTGATAGGGAACGTATGCCCATTGTGCTTGTCCCTTATAAAAGAAAGAGAATGAAAAATGACACTTTTGAATGACCCAATTCAAATCGATAAAGATAAAATATTTAACCGTATAGGGTATGATGGCGATTCTGTACCATCATCTCGTACCGCATCGCTAGTAGAGGACTATATTGATAACTATTATGATTTAATTGCACCGTCTTATTCACACACGGTTAAGACCATTAAATCTGTTAATCAAAATCGTGTCGATGTCGGCGATTCGGTAATACTTGAAAGCTATAAAGTTGCCAGGCTCATGGAACGTTGTGAAAAGGTGGCCTTTTTCGCCCTGACCATCGGCGGATACCTGGAAGAATTAGCCACCCATCTTGCCGATAAAGGCCTGGTACTACAGGCGACGGTACTGGATGCTATCGGCTCCGGCACGGCGGAAAAACTGGCTGCCCGCATCGAGCAAAATATAAGAGAAGAAGCCGGTCGTGACAGCATGGTTGTCAGCCGCCGCTTCAGTCCAGGCTACTGCGATTGGAACGTCAGCCAGCAGGAGATGGTTTTCCGTGCTTTAGGGAATAACGTGCCCGGCATTACATTAAACGAGAGCATGCTGATGGTACCCCAGAAATCGGTATCCGGCATCATCGGTATAGGCCGGCCCGGAAACGATATTGAACAATATAACCCGTGCATTACCTGTTTGGAAAAGGACTGCCCGGGCAGGAGGAGATAGAGTATAAGAATATGATTCGAAAAGGTATCGAAGGGGGCAGTTATAAGCCCCTAACTCCCGAAGATATATCCAGGATAAACGATACAGTATTAAGCACTATTGAAGAAATAGGTTGTCAGGTCAATTCAGATACAGCGCTTGACGCTTTCAAGAGAGTCGGTGCTAGCATCGACAGTAAAAAACGCAGGGTACGGCTGCCAAGAGAAAAGGTTCTGGAGCTCATCAGCAAAGCACCTTCCGAAGTCACCCTCTGTGGCCGCGACGAGAAATATGATATCCACCTGGGAGGCGCCCGGGTCTATACTGGCACCGGAGGCACCGCCCTTTATATATACGAACCGACTACCGGCGAGAGGCGCCAGGCTACCCTAACCGACCTTAAAGATATCAGCAGACTGGTTGATAAACTTGATAATATTCACCTCTTGCTGTTGCCGACCTATCCCAATGAACTACCCGTTGAGCAAGTTGACGTCAACCGTTTCTTCGCCGGGCTTGATAACACCTCCAAGCATATCATGGGTGGAGTCTATACTATCGACGGCATGTGCGAGGTAATGCGCATGGCCGAGATGGTGGCTGGCTCTCCGGAAGCACTGCGACAACGCCCGATTATCTCCATAATTACCTGTGTTATCAGTCCCTTCATCATCGATGAAAAGTATGGCGATATGATAGTTACCGCTGCCGAGAGCGGCCTGCCCGTGGTCTGTCCATCGGAGCCTTTATGCGGAGCTACCTCCCCAGTGACACTGGCAGGCAACCTAGTCGTTCAGACAGTGGATTCGCTTATGGGAGTAATATTAGCGCAAGCAGTCAACCCAGGGACGCCGGCTATCTTCGGTTCGGTAGCAACGAGTACCGACCTGCGTGACTACAAATATATCGCCGGCTCCGTCGAGATGGGGTTGCTTAACGCCGCGGGTGCACAGATGGCGCAATTTTATAAACTGCCCTATTACGCCACCGGCGGCATGACCGACTCCAAGACGCTGGATGCCCAGAGCGGCTATGAATCGGCAATTACCAATCTGCTCTGTGCTCTATCAGGCTCTAATTTCATTCACGACAGTGCTGGATTGATGGAATTCGCCATGACTGTCTGCTACGAAAAGTACGTTATCGATAACGAGATACTGGGTATGGTGATGAGGGCTGTTGAAGGGATTAAAGTGAACGATGAGACAATTGCTTATGACCTTATGAAGGAAATCGGCCCGGGCGGGAACTTCGTCACGGCCAAGCATACAAGGCGCTTTATGCGCAAAGAGCACTATCAGCCTGGCTTAAGCGACCGCAACAGCCGGGAAAAGTGGGATGAGAAAGGCAGCCATGCAACATGGGAAGTAGCAGCTAAAAAAGTGAAGTCTATTCTGGAAAGCCCTGCTTCCAGTCTGCCTGATGAAATCAGGAAGCGTGTTTTATCTGAAATCAAAAGCATCGTGAAATAAAATAAGCGCCTAAAGGGGGGTCATAAAAATGTCTGAAAATATTATTGAGCTTATTAAAGAAAATGTAATCCAGGGTAGAATAACCCGCGATGACGAGGGCATAGAAGAAGACATGGCCGGCCAGCCGGGGGTCACCGAATTGGTAGAAGAGGCGCTGGCTTCAGGCATCGATGTATCTGAAATTATTAATAAAGGATTAACCGCTTCGATGCAGGCCGTGGGGCAAAAATTTGAAACTGGAGAATATTTTATTCCGGATATGCTTGCCTCTGCCGAGGCAGTAGGTACCGCCATGGAGATACTCAAGCCTCATCTTGAGAAGAGCGGCGTTAAACCCAAGGGCAAAATACTTATGGCCACTGTTAAGGGCGACCTCCATGATATCGGCAAGAATATTGTGTCTATACTCCTTCGGGGAGCGGGATACATGGTTAAAGATATCGGCAACAATTTAGATACCAAAGACATTGTGAAAGCCGTGCGGGAAGAAAAGCCGGACTATCTCGGACTTTCGGCGCTGCTAACCAGCACCATGGTGAGTATGGAAGATATTATCAAGGCGCTCGAGGAAAGCGGGCTTAGAGATAAGGTAAAGATAATCATCGGCGGGGCGCCCGTTTCTGAAGAATACGCCAGGGAAATAGGCGCGGATGGCTATGGTGCCGACGGTTTTCACGGGGTATCCGTGATAGAAACCATGAACGGCATCAATTAAGCTGTCTTTCAAGTCCTGCCCGCAGGTGGCATGTCAGTTAGGAGGAGTGAAGTGCCCAGAGAAGGAATTTTGATTGAAAAACCTTTAGAAAGATTGTCCCCCAAGCAAGTTCAGCAAATTCACGACGCATCAATCGATATACTCAACGACCCCGGGCTGCTCTGCTTTAATGAGAACGCCGCTGAGATATTTCAGGGCAGTGGCGCCGTTGTATCTAAGGTATCCGGTAGTAACACTCCTTGCTGGCACATCAAGATACCGGGAAAACTGGTTAGCTCTGCCCTTAAAAGCGCTCCCAGTACGGTTACACTCGGAGCCAGGAACCCGGAAAATACCATTATTATGAAGGGAGACGAGCCGAGAGTATTTTTTATTACCGGCTCGGAGACCAACATATGGCTTGATGTCGATTTTCCTACTTATGCAAGTAAAACCGACCCTAACAAAGAAACTAAAATACCTGAATTTAAGCCTCGGCGCGGTACGGTGGCGGATTTATGCGATTCTGCGCATGTATGCGAGCACCTGGAAATGGTCGATGGCTATATACGGACGGTTAATATTCAGGACAATGACATCGACGTAGACAACAAGGACGTTAACAAGTACTTCGCCTCCCTGAACAACACCACCAAGCACGTAATGTCGGGTCTAACTAACCTGAAGCAACTGGATAACGTGGTAAAAATGGCGGAGATTATCGCGGGGGGCAGAGACAATCTAAAAAAGAACCCTTTAACTTCATTTATTACCTGCCTGGTGAAAAGCCCGCTGCAGTTCGTCGATGATACTACCGAGACCTTTATGGAAGTATGCAAGAGAGGGCTGCCCATCGTGGTTTCCTCGTCGCCGCAGGCGGGGACATCGGCGCCTATCAAGGAAGCAGGCATTATTGCCCAGATTAACGCCGAGGTGCTGGCGGGGATAACGCTTGGCCAACTGGTCAACAAAGGAACTCCGGTACTCTACGGCACCGTTCCCGTAAGGGCTAGGATGGACACATTAGGGGATTCCTACGGCAGTGTGGAAACGAGCCAGTACAACATCGATTGCGCTCAGATGGCGCGGTTCTACAACCTGCCGAATTATTCTACCTCCGGCGTCTGCGATACGAAAATCCCCGGGCAACAGTCATCAATCGAGCGGCTGTTCTCCAACGTCCTGGTCACCTTAAGCGGCCCGCAGTTCCTGCACTGCGCCTTCGGGCTGCTGGACTGCAATTCGGTGTTCTGTCTGCTCCAGGCCGTCCTGGATGATGCTCATTTTAAGATGATTAAGTTCTTCCTGAAATCGCCGGGTATTAACGAACAGGAGCTTGAAACCGTCAAAAAACAGATAAGGGATGTAGTTGCCACGCCCCAGAAAATGTTCATAAATTACATCCGCTCCGTCATGCGCACCGGCGAAATATCGCCGCCTTACCCATTCGAAGGAGAAGGCGATAGTGATGATGTATTTGCTTTAGCCAGCCAGCGCTTGCAGGAACTCCGGGATAAACCTGTAGAACACATCGACAAAGCTACTACCGCCAGGATATTCCGCGAGATACCCGGTCTGCTGCCGCGCCTCAATATCTATGAAGGGAAGCAATAAACATGAGTGAAGAAATACTGGAAAAATTAAAAGAGAATGTTATACAGGGTAGAAAGACCGGCGATGACATGGGAGTTGACGAATCACTGTCCGGAACACCGGGCGTGCTGGAACTGACAGAGTCTGCCCTGTCTGAAGATATATCTCCGGAGTCGATTATTACTAAAGCCCTTACACCGGGGATGGAAATTGTCGGTGAAAAATACTCGAAGAAAGAATACTTCATACCGGACATGCTGGCCTCCGCCGAGGCCGTAGGTGCGGCAATGGACGTGCTTAAGCCGCTCCTTGAAAAATCAAACGTGGAAACCAAGGGTAAATTCGCCATCGCCACTGTAAAGGGCGATATACATGATATTGGTAAAAACATCGTGGCGATTCTACTCAAGGGCGCTGCCTACGAGGTCATTGATATCGGTATAGATGTTCCGGAGGATAAAATCGTCGATGTAGTCAGGCAGGAAAAGCCGGGCTACCTCGGCCTCTCCGCCATGCTTACCACCACTATGACTGAGATGAAGACCATCATTGAAACCCTGAAGGAGAACAATCTTAGAGATAAAGTTAAAGTGTTCATCGGCGGCGCGGCAGTATCTGAGGAATACGCCAGGCAAATCGGCGCTGATGCCTTCTGTGCTGACGGTTTTGAAGCCATCAAGACACTGGATAACTTTCAGGCAACCTGACGACTATTAGATAAGCGAGTGATTTTAGAAAGGAGTTTTTGTTATGGCTGGAATTGCGGGAGTACTTGGCAAAGATAATGGTGAACTTGAGGGGATGCTTGATAAGATTAGTTATCGCGGCCCGGACGAGACATGGCTGCACAGGTCTGGAGAAGTAAACCTGGGCAGTCTTGAGTTGAATGTGGGCGCCGAATGTAAGCCCGGTTCGCACCATGCAAATAATGGAAATCTAGCTGTTGTCCTTGACGGACGCGTTTATAATCCGGAAAAAGGTAACAAGACGGATGCCGAGACCGTACTCGACCTTTATAAAAAACACGGCATCAGGTTTGCGGATAAACTGGACGGCGACTTTGCCTGCGCCGTGGCTGACGGCGAGCAAATGGTGCTGGCCCGCGACTGGGCGGGCATCAAGCCCATGTACTATGGACACAGCGACGGTAAGCTGTGCTTCGCCTCCGAGGCCAAGGCGCTGGTTGGCATCGCTGAAGACGTGAGAGAATTTCCTCCGGGCTATGTTTACTCAAGGGAACATGGATTTAAAAAATATGCCCAGGAAGCCGTGGAAACACCGGAGTTCGAAAGTTATGAACAGGGGAAAAAGGTAATAAAAGAGTTGCTTACACAGGCTACCGAAAAGCGTATGAAAGACAAAGCCGTAGGCGGTGTCCTCCTTAGCGGCGGACTTGATAGCAGTCTTATTGCCTACATGGCCCATGAGATAAAACCGGATATAGAATGCTTTACTGTCAGCATGCAGAAGGGCCAGGACCTGCCGCTGGCTAAAGACGTTACCAAATACCTGGGTATTAAACATCACATCTTAATGTTCGGGGAAAAGGAAATAAAAGAAATCCTGCCCCTGGCCATCCACCACCAGGAGATGTATGAGGAAAGCTGCGTTCACGGGGCTATTGCTAATTTCCTCGCCGGCCGATTTATCAAACCTCACACGAGGGTCGTGCTGACCGGCGAAGGAGCCGATGAGTTCCTCGGTGGATACGACGGGCAGTTTAAAAAGGGAGAGAACCCGGAAGAAGTCGCCAGCATCGTGGATAAACTCATTAACGTTGCCCACAATACCGCCCTCCAGAGGCTCGACCGACTGAATGCGGCCAACTCATATGAAAGCCGTACACCGTTCCTCGATGCCAAAGTAATGGACTTCAGCCTCAAGATACCGATACAGCATAAAATTCACGGGAAAGAACAGGATGGTAAATGGATACTGCGCCAGGCTTTCGAGGGCTGCCTGCCCGAGCACATTATCTACCAGACCAAGCGGTTCTTCGCGCAGGGCTCCGGCGTAGCCTATATCATGAGGGCACAGGCCGAGAAGGAAGTCTCACAGGCAGAGCTTGACGAATTCAATAGCATCGAGGGTAATCCCTACCTGTCATCGGTTGAAGAACTATATTATTACCGTATCTTCAAGAAAACGTTCCCCGACCCAGCTTACGACAGGCTGGTCGGCAGATGGGACCCTTTACGGCCGGCATTTTTTCGGGATATAGAAAAGGCGACCAATTAAGTTGTCTTGGCAATAGCGCCTCTTTTTCGGTTATTTGTCTTTAGCTTTTTTCCCGGTATCAGGGGCAGGCGGTGCATTACCGAAATACAGCTTAGTGTGAGGCCAGGGGATTTCAATGCCCTCTTTATCAAAGGCTTTCTTCAACCTCAAGCGTAGCTGCCCCGTTACCTCCCACTGCCGCATCGGTTGCGTGTCACCGGTTATCTTTATGTCAATACCGGAATCCCCGAAATTATTAACCCTCAATGCTTGAGGTTCTTTGATGATAGCTTCCTTCCAGACGGGGTCTTCTGCCAGTTCATGCCCGACCCTGTTGATTACGTTCATTACATGGTCCAGGTCGTCATTGTAACTCACACTCACATCAAGATTAATCCTTGACATTTCCTTGGTATAATTGTTGGCAACACGTATCTCCCCGTTAGGCACAATATGAACTACGCCATCGAGGTCTCTAAGTACCGTCCTTCTAAGATTTATGCTTTCGACGATACCGCCGACGTCCGCTATCCTCACCACGTCACCGACACGATACTGGTTTTCGATGATGACAAAAAAGCCCGCCACCAGGTCCTTGATTAAGCCTTGAGCGCCGAAGCCGACAGCGATACCCACGACACCGGCGCCGGCCAGTATGGGCGCAATATCTATCTCAAGTTCGGAGAGAATCATAAAGACGGCAATAAAAACGATAAAAACCTGGCTGGTGCTGACAAGTACTCTTGCAAGAGTGTCGCTTCTTTTTTGAACCTCGCTTTTCGTCTCTCCGGGCCGACGGGTCAAAGTCCGTACAACCACTCTCGGGATAATTTCCCCAACACTGATAATAGCTAATATACCAATGCCGATGATAAGAGCTAGGCGCCAGCCATAGTCTCCAAGCCAGCTGGTGGCTTTACTTACCTCCATTCCCCAGATACTTAGTCCAGACATAACCGCCAGCCAGATAGCTGCCAGTATCATCACTATCCAGCAAATACTGATGAGGCGGGTACTCAATGCGCTAATTTTTTCAGCTGTAGCTCTACGCCGGTACCACCTTACTATTGTATCCAGAATAGCAACCGCGGTAAAAAAACCCAGCAGGCTAAGTGCCGTGGCCAGGCCCTTAAGCGTATAAGACCATACAGCCTCATCCTGCGGCAGGGTAAGCACCGCTATGTACAGGCCCAGCAGGACGACAATGATGATAACAGGTTTCCGGATCACCGATATAATAGAATCATCCAGTTTGATTTTAGTCCTTTTTGCGAGCCTCTTAACCCATTTTTCCAATGCGAACCGTATAAACCAGGCCAGCCCGCAAAAAACAACCACTATGACCAGGGCTATTATAATCTTCGTCATCGTCAGTCCTCCAAAAGTCTGATCCATAATATCAACCTCCCGATTGCTATCTCTATTGCGGAATTAATAAATCAACCAAGCTGTATTTATGGTAATTATCAATAGCATCTACTCAACCTAACATTTTAGCAGATATTGATATATAAATTACAGGCGGAACCGGACAATAAATAATCAGCTGTCTTTCTCAAGCGAGCCGGTCTGCAGGGGAATCGTAACCGTAAAGGTAGAACCTTCCCCCACCTTACTTTGGGCTTCTATCCTGCCTTTATGCCGGTGGATAATACCGTAAGCTACCGCAAGCCCAAGCCCAACGCCTTTTACATCCGCCTTAGTGCTGAAAAAGGGAGTAAAGAGCTTGCCGATATTTTCCGGAGGAATTCCTATACCGGTATCCTGCACCTCCAGTTTTATTTTAGAGTTATGAACATAGGTACGTAAAGTTAATCTGCCTCCCCGGGGCATAGCCTGAACAGCATTGATTATCAGACTAAGACAAACCTGCTGAATCTGGCTGGGGTCGGCCGTGATTTCAGGCAACGAAGGTTCAAGTTCGTTAAAGACCCGTATGTCCTGCTCTTCAACCGAGTGCGATACCAGGTCCAGGGCATGATTAACAACGGTATTCATGTTAACCGACTGGAATTCCGGTGTCGATTGACGGGCAAAATTAAGCAGGTTCTGTACCAATTTGGTACTGCGGACGAGTTCGGATTCCATTTTAGAAAGGTAATCGAGGGTAACTTCATTATCAGCTTCGCCTCTCTCTACCTTCCTGGCCAGCAGCTGGGTGTAAACAAGTGTGCCGGATAAAGGGTTATTAATTTCATGGGCGATGGACGCTGCCAGCTGCCCCAGAGACGTAAGCTTTTCCGCCTGGATTACCTGCGCCTGGGTTTCCTTAAGTCGCCGGTGATTTATTTCCAGCGCTTTTGAATATGACTGGAGTTGTTTGTTGGATTCTTCAAGGGTTGTAAGAATCTGTTGTTCTTGTTCCTTTCTCTTCCTATCGTAGTAAATCCATAAAAGTACTAGAGAACCAATAACGATTACCCCGATAGTCTCGAACAAAGCGTCAGCGAAATACTGTGATATCAAGAAAACACGGGGCAACATAATAGCGGTGGCTATCGCCAGGCTTATCAATCCCGCCCGTGTACCGATAAAGAATCCGGCATAGCCAAGCGGCAGTAATAGAAAAATACGCTCCACGGCGTGGCGGCTAAGACCGAGGAATGAAAATAGGGAGGCTGAATCCGTCGCCAGAATCTGCTGCGGGTAGTGTAGTATAACCCCCACAACGAATAAGAATACAACCACCCATAAATGCGGACTCTTTAGCGTTTTCAGCCAGTGATAATGCATATTAGCAACCACTTAAACCGTATGCCGACTATATTGATTATCTATTATATACCATCGATGATTGCTAATAAACTCTTATAAACGTTTTAATTACTGCTAAGTTTGTTAACCAGGTTTTTCTTGCTGTCATATACATAAATGGGCACTGGTGAAGGGCCGCTCAAATCGTGCGAAGCGCAGGCAAGGCAGAGGTCGTAAGGACGCCAGGCCATCTCTACCCGGTTGAGAATACCTTCTGTGATTTCTTTACCGGGCTGGATAACTGCTTTAGCGGCTTTACCTATCGACATATTTACAGCAGCACCGTTATTAACCGTAGCTACAATCAAATTTGCCTTTTTAATCACACCCTTTTCATCGGTTATATAGTGATGGATAAGCGTACCGCGGGGCGCTTCCACGATTCCAACACCTTCATCAGGAGTCTTGTCGGGGATATTACGTATATCGGTACTGGTAATATCAGGGTCGCGGCTAAGTTCCAGCATGTGTTCCGCGGCATTGAGCAGCTCGATAAGGCGCGCCCAGTGCATCGCCAGCGTATGGTGAACCGGTTTACCTCCGAGGGTATCGTAGAATCTCTCGTAGTGCTTCTGCGCCAGCGGTGTCGACATGCCGTCGGCGGCATTGAGTCTGGCCAGCGGAGCCACACGGAATACGCCGCTGTCTTTACCGTCCACAAAGCCCTTCCACCCCACCTTCTTCAGGAAGGGGAACTTGATATAGGACCACGGTTCCACATGCTCGGCGATATGGTCGAGATATTCAGCGGGGGCAAATTTCGCAAATTCCTTGCCTTCGGGGTCGACTACTCTGACCTTGCCGTCATAGTAATTGACTTTATTATTCTCATCCACCAGACCCATATAGTAGGTCTTGTGAGTATAGGCATCGCTGACAATCATATCGACATATTCTTTGTTCTTGAGTACGATATCATCGAAGACCTTTAACGACAGCTTGCCGAATTCTACCGAATCTTTGGCTATTTCCTCTATTTCCTTTCTTTCCTCTTCACTAAGACTTTTGCTGACGCCGCCAGGAAGACCAAAGACAGGGTGTATGCCCCTGCCGCCAATCAATTCGATGACATGGTGATTACGCATACGGGCATTGATAACAGCTCCACCCAGTTCCAGCCCCACCTTACCGATAACACCGATAATATTGCGCTCGGCTACCGGAGCATCCGGCCCCATGACAAAATCAGGGCCGCCCAGAATATAAAAGTGCGTGGTATGGTCGGTCACATAGAAGGCGCTGTAAAGCAACTCGCGGAGTTTTTTCGCCGTTGGGGTGGGTTCAACGTGATATAGGGCATCAAGCGTTTTAGTGGAAGCCACGTGATGTGCTTCCGGGCAAACGCCGCATATTCTCTCGGTAATCTGGGGCATATCATCAGCCATGCGGCCTTCGGAGAATTTTTCAAATCCCCTTAATTCCGGCACCTGGAAATAAGAATTAGCAACAGCGCCGTTCTCATCCAGGAATATTTCTATCTTTCCATGCCCCTCGAGGCGGGTTATCGGGTCTATAGTTATCTTCTTCATGATACTTTGGCCCTCCTTAACAGCGAGTCCGGCAGAGAGTACCTGTAGAACGTTCCGGCCGGGTCAGCGATATCATCTATTATACTGGCTATTTCTTCAGGGTCGGTTGAATCGATTATAGATGCCACCGCACTCAAGAAATGCGCCCCCTGGTCGGTGACGCCCTTAACAGGGCCATAGCAGCCGGTGCAGGGCATGTTGGCTTTCAGACACATTGCTCCGCAACCGCCGGCAGTGGCTACTCCAGCGCACAGTATCCCCTGCTCGAGCAAACAGACCTCCTGGTCCGGTTCAATCTCGAATGGTCGATAGAATTTTTTAACTTTCTTTTCATTTTTAGTGCGAGGGCAATCATCACATACAGCTTTTACATTATGGGAGATTATCGAGCCCTTTGGCGGCAATTTATTTTGAATAAGGGCTTCAAGGGCAAGCCAGGTGGTTTTTTCTTCCGGCGGACAGCCGGGAATAATGTAATCCACGTCCACGGTTTGAGGCAGGCTCCTAACGGTATCGAAAAATTCAGGGAGAGAGAGCTTCCCCTCCGGCACGTCGATACTGGTCTGGGGAGTTACCCCCTTTTCATTGTCCGTGGACTGTGTTTCCAGATAAGCCCTGTTAAAAATCATCTCACGGTTATATAGATTACCCAGGCCCGGAATGCCTCCATAATTTGCGCAGGCGCCATAGGAAATCATCGTTTTTGATTTATCGCGCAGCATCTTTGCCATGTGCTCCTGCTCCGAGGTGCGGATGGCGCCGTTAAACAGGCAGACATCGATGCTTTTTTCAGGCATGGCTTCCACATCCTTATACTTGACGTCGATAGCCACCGGCCAGAAAACGATATCGGCCGCATCTATTAGTTTCAGCAGTTTCTCACCAATCTGTAGCTGGGCGATTTCACAACCACCGCAACTGGAGGCCCAATATAGAGCTAATTTAATTTTTGCCATGCTGTCCCTCTCCATTATTCGCCTTGAACGGCCCGAGTTCCCTGACCTTCTCCGTCATTTCATTGACGACGGAGGCATATTTCTCTCCTTCAGAAGCGGATACCCAGTCCAGGCGGACTCTTTCTTCTTCAATGCCGAATTGCTTGAGCATTTTCTTCAATAGCGGTACACGCCGCATTGTCTTGTAGTTACCTTCAATATAATGGCAGTCCCCCGGGTGGCAGCCCAGGATAAGCACGCCGTCGGCACCCGACTGAAAGGCTTTTATAACGAAAGCCGGTTCCACCCTGGTGCTGCAAGGCACTTTGATTACCTTTACGTTAGGCGCAGAAGGAATCCGTGACGTACCTGCGAGATCGGCGCCCCGATAGGAACACCAGCTGCATAAAAATCCTACGATTCTTGGTTCCCAACTCACTTTACCACCTCCTGCACCTTCGACTTCAAGTATGGTTTAACCGCTTTAAGAGCCGGGGAGATATTTTTATTCAACCCGACCTCTTTAGGACTCAAGCCGAAAGCAATTCCCATCAACTGCGTTAAAGCCAGCACCGGCATCTCAAATTTCTCGCCATTGCGGTTATTAATCCGCCCCTGGTTGGCATCGAGGTTGGTGAAACACAGTGGACACAGGGTGCTGGAAATGCACTCGCCGCCATGCTTTTCAACATTATCAAGAATTTTATAGAGTAGTTTGTAAATCATCTCTTTATTACTGAAAAGCTGCGTGCCTCCACAGCACTGGGCCTTCAAAGGGAAAAAGACAGTTTCGGCACCCAGGGCTTCTGATACCTGGTCCTGCCAGACAGGGAATTCATGGTCGTCCGGACCGTAAGGTCGCGTCTGGTGGCAGCCATAATAATTGGCAACCTTCATGCCGGTCAATTTCCTCTGCACTTTAGAAGCAATTACATCAAGACCAATATCATTGATAAAAACATCAACCAGATTTCTGACGCGCAGGGTCCCGTTATATTCCAGATTAGTCGCCGCCAGGGCTTTCTTGACCTGCTCCCTGATTCTGGGGTCCTCGGTATAGGTTACGTGTGCCGCAAGCAGGTTCCGGTAGCAGCAGCTACAAGCAGTAACCATATCAAGTTTAAATTTTTCCGCGATTGCCAGGTTGCGTGTGGCAATGGCAGTTGCCGCCAGTTCATTAATCGACTCTCCGGGGCAACCGCAGCACGTCCAACCCTCAAGCTCTATGAGTTCTATATCCAGCACTTCACAAACCGCATCTATGGATGCTTGAATCGGCTTCCCGGTGCTTCCCATGGCGCAGCCGGGGAAATAAGTATATTGTTTCATTTGGCACCTCCGCTCTTTTGCATTGCCTCGACCGCTTTCAATATAGCTGTGACCTCCTTGCCGCCTTTCTTGGTCTGTTTAGGCGGTAAAAGCGGCATCAGGCCGCGAGATATCAGGTCCCAGGCTACCCGCATCATCTTCATTCCTTCAAGCAAACTGGTTTTAAGGTAGAAAAGCATTGCCAGTCTGAGTTCCCAGACACGCCCCTGCATCATTGCGTCGCGTAAACCTCGATGCAGCGTCAAGGTCGGGGTCTTTGGCTTATAACCTTCACGCTCGGCGATGGCTTCGACGGCATGAATCAACTGGGTGGGGTTTATATTCCGGGGACAGCGTACCGTGCAGGAATAGCAAGTGACGCAGTTAAAAGCAGAAGTGCTGGAAAGCACCATGTCTCGCTTGCCGGCCCGTATCATGGCGATGATTTTTCTGGGCGGGTATTGCCACCATTCAACGGTCGGGCAGGAGCCGCTGCATACCCCACACTGGATACACTCATTGATTTTTTCTCCTCCGGGCTCGGCGGCCACTTCATCAACGAATGACTTGGCTTCTTTGATAGTTTCTGTCTCCATATTTTCCCCTTTCCAGGTCTATTCGACCAGACCTAGACCAGAATTCCTTCGATTTGCGCCATTATTTCTTGCGTGGTGTAATGCTTATGCTTGATGGCTGCGCTCGGGCAGGCAGCTACGCACGCTCCGCAGCCTTTACAGATGGCGTCGTTAATTCTTGACACCTTCTTTTCTTCAATGTAGTCTATCGCCCCGTAGGGACAAAGCAGGTTACAGACCCTGCAGCCGGAACACCTTTCCTCATCGATTTCCGCGATAGTAGCCTCGGTTTCCACCTTGCCCTTGCTGATGAGGGCTAGTATCCTGGCAGCCGCCGCCGAAGCCTGGGAGACGCTGTCACGTATGTCCTTTGGACTTTCACAGCAGCCGGCGATGAAAACGCCATCCGTCATGGTCGCTACCGGGTCGAGCTTGGGATGCCTCTCGATGAAGAAGTCTGCTTCGCCGCAACTGATGTTGAATATCCTGGCAACATCTCTTGCATTCTCATGGGGCTCAAGGGCGGAGCTAAGGATTACCATATCTACCGGCAGGCGCTCCTTTTCACCAATGAGGGTATTCTCAAACTTAACGATTAACTTACCCTCTTCGTAAGGTGTTTCTGCCACGTCGGTGATTTCACCGGGACGGCCGCGGTAGAGAATCGTTCCTTCCTTCAGTATCCGGTTATAGAACTCCTCAAACCCCTTGCGCGGTGCCCGGATATCTATGTAAAACTCATAGACTTCTGTCCCGGGCAGGTGTTCTCTAAGCAGGTGCGAAAATTTAAGCGAGTACATGCAGCAGACCGCCGAGCAGTATTCGTGGTGATTAATATCGCGGCTGCCGACACAGTGGATTATGGCAACACTCTTCGGCTCCTCGCCGTTTTTCAACAGTATTTTACCGCTGGTGGGACCGGCTGAATTTATCATCCGCTCGAACTCCAGACCGGTAACCACATTATCCAGCCGTCCGTAGCCGTATTGCTGCATGACGGAGGGGTCGAACTCCTTGAACCCTGTCGCCAGTAGAATATTACCGACGTTTACTTCAACTATTTCCTCTTTCATATCGTGCTTTACAGCATTACGTTCACAGGCCGACACGCACAACAGGCATTCACAGCAGACAGCACAGTTGAGGCAGCGGTTTGCTTCTTCAATGGCCGCTTCCTTGTCCAGTCCCGATTCAACTTCTTTAAACGACCTTATCCTTTCGGCGACAGGTAGTTTAGATGTAGTAGCTCTCGGCTTCTCAACTACGCCCTCCTTGGATACGTCTTTGACACGTTCCTTTTCCTCCGGCCGCCCTTCTTTCATATCGGCGCCCTGCAGATATCTGTCTACGGAGATAGCGGCTTCCTTGCCGGCGGCAATCGCTTCGATAACCGTAGCCGGGCCGGCCATGACATCACCGCCAGCAAATACACCTTTAACACTGGTCTCGAAGGTTATTTCATCGGCCTTAACAGTGCCGGACTCGGAATATTCAATATTGCCGGGCAGCATCGATTTATTAACCGCCTGGCCGATAGCCATAATAAGGGTATCGATTTCCATCTCGAATTCCGACCCTTCAATCGGCACAGGGCGCCGGCGCCCGGAAGCATCCGGCTCGCCCAGTTCCATCCTGATGCACTTGACCCGGGCTAGCTTTCCGCTTTCGGCAACCACTTCAACGGGGTTAGTCAGATAGCTGATCTTTACACCCTCTTCCTCCATTTCTTCTATTTCACTGGGGATAGCCGGCATTTCAGCGCGGGAACGGCGGTAAATAATGCTGACCTCTTTAGCGCCCAGACGCAGCGCCGTTCGGGCTGCATCGACGGCCGCATTACCGCCGCCGACCACAGCCACCCTTTTACCCAGTTCAACTTTCTTGCCTTCACTCACCTGTTTTAGGAACTCAATGGCATGCATCACTCCCTTGGCATCTTCGCCGGGGATGTTCATCTTCTGACTCACCCAGGCACCGTTGGCCAGGAACACCGCCTTGTATCCCTGCTTCTTAAGTTCGTCAATGTCGGTCACCGCGGTGTTGGTCTTTATCTCAACGCCAAGCTCTTTAACATATTCAATCTCATCATCGAGGATTTGCTTAGGCAGGCGGTACTCCGGAATCCCGTAGCGTAGCATGCCCCCCGCCTGGCTGGCAGCCTCGAAGACAGTCACCGGATAACCTGCTTTTACCAGGTCGTAAGCGCAGGCGAGCCCGGCGGGACCGGAGCCGACAACGGCGATTTTATCCTTCTTAGTCCTTTCCGCTGGCTGGGCTTTCTCGCGTCCGTTCTTGAGTTCATAGTCGGCCATAAACCGCTTTAGTGCCCTGATAGCTATAGGCTGGTCTACCTTACCTCGCTCGCACTCTGTCTCGCAGGGATGGGTGCAGACCCGTCCGCATACCCCGGCGAAAGGCATGGTGCGGCGCAGGACTTCCATAGCTTCCTTGAACTTACCCTGCGAAATCAGCGCCACATAACCATGAGCATTTACTCCGGCCGGGCAGGTAAACGAACACGGAGATTTCCCCTGCTTATCAATGACGTAAGCGCTGGGGACAGCCTGCGGGAAGGGACGGTAGGTGGCTTTCCGCGTGCCTAATTTCATATTGAATTCCGACGGCACAGTTACCGGACAGACTTTTTCGCAGTCAGAACAGCCGTTGCACTCATTAACATCAATGTACCTGGGTTTCTTACGTATTTTCACAGTAAAGTTACCGATAAATCCGGAGACCTCCGTAACTTCGCTGTAAGTCATCAGCTCGATAAACGGATGGGAACCGGTAAGCGTCATCTTCGGCGTAAGGATACAGGCGGAGCAATCGAGTGTGGGGAAGGTCTTGTCCAGTTGAATCATGTGTCCACCGATGCTCGGTTCTCTTTCCACCAGATATACCTTATGCCCGGAATCGGCGATTTCCAGTGCCGCCTGGATTCCAGCGACACCGCCGCCCACAACCAGAGTATCGGGATGTACCGGCACTTCTCTCGTCTCCAGAGGTTCCTGGTAGTATACCCTCCGTACCGAAGCCCTTACCAGCGCCTTGGCTTTCTCTGTGGCCGCTTCCGGGTCCTCGGTAATCCAGGACGCATGCTCGCGGATGTTCGCCATTTCAAACAGGTATGGATTAAGTCCGGCCCGCTGCATCAGGCGGCGGAAGGTCGGCTCATGCATCTGCGGGGTGCATGAGGCAACAACTACCCGGTTCAGTCCCATTTCTTTGATATCCTGCTCGATCATCGCCTGTCCCGGACCGGAACACATGAACCTGTATTCGCGGGCAATCGTTACCGTCGGCAGGCTCTGGATATATTCCACGACCTTGGGAACATCAATCTTACCCAGAATATTTGAACCGCAATCGCAGACATACACACCTATTTTCGGTTCCATGCTTTACCTCCTAACAATAGTAACGTAAGACACTTTTTTAAATAAACATTGCAACGGTAAAAATAAAAGAGGCGAGATAGTCAAATACCACACCTCTCTTTCTACCACTTTGTACCTGCTTTCGCGCACATTCGCATGCTTACTCTTTTCAGCCATTCTTCATTGCTACCTAAGGATAGTATTCAGATGAGTCTTTCAAGTTGACTCGGAGAAAAAGGCTTCACAACGAATTCTATAGCACCTGCTTTCATTGCCTCGACAGCCGTCTCAACTGACGGATAGGCAGTCATGACGATGGAATTAATATCTGGTTGTATCTGCTTTACCTCTTTCAGTACATCGATGCCGCTTCTGCCTGTCAATCTAACATCGATAATAAGGGCATCGAATTCCTGGTTTTTTACCATATCAATAGTCTCTTCACCTGTTCCGGCTGTAGTCACGTTATAACTGTCTTTAAACCAATCACGGAGGCCTTCGCGCATGACTTTTTCATCATCGACAATCAGGACGGACTTTTTTCTTGATGGATTCTGGATGTCATGGTCCATCAACCTGATTATATAGTCCTGCATGGAACTGCCGATATAGGCGCATTTAACTTTAAGCTTTGTATAAAGTTCTTTAGGAATCCTGATGTGTATATCTTTTTGTATATCAAACATGTACTAAAGGTCTATGTATATTGGTACATTTGAACCTTGGTCTAATGATATCAAGTGTTAAAAAAAAAATCAATAGCGCCTTTAATCATGTATTAAAGTACCTGAAAAATTGTATTGGCAGTTGTTATTATCGAGGAATTACCTTATCGCCCGAGTTCAACTTTGATCCCCGTGTTGATTCCGTAAGTGTCGGCAAAACTGCCCTTGTTTATAGAAAACTGCACCGTTCCCAGAGAATTAATAGTTAGAACACACTCCCCTGCAGGAACGTCACCATAAGTCTCGCCGTATTTTACCTCTATAGTATTTCCGTCGATGATTATCAGAACCGTGCGTCCGATAATCAAGCCATACTCGCTTAAGGTTTCACCGGGTATGTTGGTCAGGCAATTGCCGAAGTGGTCGATAAACACCACGGAGCCGGCTATCTTTCCGTCGGTTATCCCGCCCTCCTGTATATCCAGCATCACGGTTGAGGCAATCGGCGGCCCCATATCAGCCGGACTATGACCGGAAGCAATAAGCGCCCCCACTCTACCCAGCAGGTAGTGGAAAGACAGGGTTGAAATAGGCTGGTCGAAAAGTGCCTGGTTGGCAACCTCATATATGCTTTTAACACCCATATCTTTAATAATATAGGTAAGTAGTCCGTTATCCGGCGCCACGAAAATCTGGTCTTTGTTATTGGTCAGCACCAGCGATCTTCCTTCGGCGGTACTGCGGGCGCCGACAGCGGCGATAAAAACGAAGCCCCCGGGAAACTCCTTTGCCGTCAGACCGAGCACGTAAGCGCCGGCGGCTATATCGTAGGACGTAATACCGTGAGTAGCATCGATTACCTGTGCGTCGGGATAAGTATCATAAATCACGCCTTTAAGCCTGGGCACGCGGTAATCATCAGTACCGAAATCGGTCAGCAGGACCAGAGGCATATCAGGATTCGACGGAACGGCGCATCCTGAAACAGGTATCAATAAAGCTAATAGAAGCAGAATTGATAATAGACATTTTCGTTTCATGTTTACCTCTTGCTAGCATTATGCTACGGAACAGACCTAGCGGTCAATCACATAGACAGAGAAATCATATATATACTAAACTAATAATAGAGGTCATTAATGATTCACATGTTAAATAAACGTTGAGGGTTTATGTATTTTGAAAAAAGAAAAACTCATTAAGAGTAAAAGAAATATTTTCCCGCAGTCGTTATCTTGTTTAGTTATCGCTATTTTAGTTATCGGGGCTGTCCTGGTAACGGCGTGCGGCCAGGCAGTAAACGAGTCTCAAGCCAATTCCACAGAATACGCCGATAATCCCATTGCCGAAAGAGAAACAATGACACAAATATCAACGATCGATGCCCTTCTCAACGGCGTGTACGATGGCGTTATAACGTATGAAGTACTTAAGGGATACGGTGATTTCGGCATCGGCACTTTCCAGGCCCTCGACGGCGAGATGCTGGCCTTCGACGGCGAGTTTTATCAGGTTAAAGCCGACGGCGTAGCCTACCCTGTCGCCGATAGCCAGGAAACACCGTTCGCGATGGTAACATTTTTCGATATCGACTATACGGGTGAGTTGGCGCAAGGCCTTGATTACACTTCACTACAGGAGTATCTAGATAGTATTCTACCTAGCATAAACACCTTCTGCGCCATTAAAATCGAGGGCACGTTCAGCTATATGAAAACACGGAGCGTACCCGCCCAGCAAAAGCCCTACCCCCCGCTGGTTGAAGTAACCAAAAATCAGCCCATCTTTGAATTCGAGGAGGTAGAAGGCACCATGGTCGGGTTCCGCTCTCCTCCCTTTATCACCGGCCTTAATATGCCGGGCTACCACCTGCATTTCCTGACAAATAGCAAGGATGCCGGCGGTCACGTGCTTGAGTTTACTATCGGACATGCCGAGGTTTTCATAGACTATACACCGGATTTTATGATGATACTGCCCGGCATGGGGAGCGATTTCTACCAGATAGACCTCACCCCGGATAACCAGGATGAATTAGAGCAAGCGGAAAAATAGCGGGTTTTTAGTAAGGGGATAATAAAAAATTTAGCTGGCGTTCGATATACTGCGGTGGATTTATTTCTTTTCTTTTTCAGGCCACCAGCCCATCCAGTTTTCCTTGCCGCAGTTAGTGCACTTAACGTAAATGGCCACATTACCTTTGGTACTGCAATGGCTGCATCTGAACGCCTCAAGGAAACCATAATCGGGCTTGTTCGCTTGACCCGATTCAAGAGCGGCGGAGATTCTATCTATTCTTTCTTTGAGAGTACTGGTCGATTCCGGCCCATTCTTCACCGCCGCTTCCAGCTGCCTGACCTTCTCTTCCAGTTGCGAGACCGTCTGCAGGGCGGCCGATAGTTTGTTCACCTCGTCGGTCAAATCGGCAATTTTCTTTTTCAGGCCATCGACTTCATCAGGAGTATATTTTTGTTTTCCAGTCTCCACAAGCCCCATAGAGGGATGTGGTTCCGCAGTCTTGGGCTCGTGTTCGGTCATCTTTATCGAGTCCGTCACCAGATTGGCAGGCGCTGCCTCTTCGGTTTTTATCGATTTAAATGGCACCGCTTGCACATCACTAACAGGCGCTTCTTCAGTATCAGCCGCCGGTTTGGCATGCTTAATCTCTATCTCTTCAGACTCAACGGTCGCTTCGGCAGGTTCAGTCGGTGCGGGTTCATTTTCAGGCACTGGCTCGTCCTTTTCCACCGGTGTATCCGACTTCGGCTGAATCTTCTTTAACAGAAAATCTATCTCGGATTGAGATAAAATTCTATCTTCACGTGTCATTAATCGTACTCCAATACTTCAGTAATAAGTAAACGCTGAAAATCCGGTTTGGACAGGTCGATATCAAAAGGATTTTTCAATACGCCCTGCGCCGGACGCTGAAAAATGCGGATAATAGGCCTGGCGATGAATCCGAGCTTAGGGTTGGCAACAATGCCGGTATCGCCGGTAATTAATTTCACCGAAATCCCAGCCGGGTATGAAGGAACGCGCCTTACCAGTAATTCGACGATTTCCGGGTCGAACTGGTCGTTGCCCCCTGCCATGATATATTCAATTGCCTGGTGCGGCAGGACTTTGCTCCTTCCCGGCCGGTCCGTCAATAAATCAACAAATGAATCGGCTACGGCAATAATGCGCGCAAAGAGGGAAATATCCTTACTCTTTAATCCATCCGGATAACCCGAACCGTTCCAGAACTCGTGATGCTGATGCACCGCTTTGGCTGTTTCTCCTGAAGTCATTTTATGCATATTAAGCAGTTTAAAGCCGATACCCGGGTGTTCTGCCATACGCGGCGAATTACCTTCAGCCATCCAGTCCACCTTTTCAATAGTTTCACTGGGCAGGCCTATATCTTTGAGAATAGCCGCCATCCCGAGGCCAGCCAGCTCATCAGGGGACAGTCTTAATCCATGGCCGAGTGCCAGGGAAAGACCGGCGGTCTTTACAGGCTGTAGATACAGGTAGTCTCTCGGCGATATTTTACATGATACATTGATATCGCCAATCATATTCAGATTCATCTCTCGAATCATGGCAATCATGGCAATATGCAGCTGGTTGAGATTGATAACGGATAACCTCTGTTTCCCCTCGCTGTCAAGCAACAGCTGCCTGAAAGCCTTGGCCAGTATGCCCTCGGTTTGCGGCGTAAAAAGAGGAGCGGCCAGAACGTCCACCGCGCGCCAATCACGGATAAATATCTCCGTCACGCCTTTTTCTTTCATACTAACCACAAGGCCGGGGTCCAATTCCTTGCCTTTATCCACCAGGGTATTCCCGAAGTTGTCATAAACAGGCTGTTCCAGGACCATACCCGGCTTGGCATATTTAATGGTTATACGCCTCATTTTGTACTCCCGCTGGATACCACTGGCTCTTGAGATTTTTCAGGTACGCCCGATTTCTTCCTGTAAAAGCACGCGGACAGACGCTGAAATCCGTTATCTCTGGCATCCAGCATCGTCTCGGTGGCGCCGATAAAAAGTATCCCGTTAACTTTTAAAGAATCCAGGAACTTTTTCCTTAATATTTTCTTGGTTTCACTTGAGAAGTAAATCACCGTATTACGGCATATTATCAGATCGAAATGATTTTCGAACCGGTCCTGTGTCAGGTCATGTAGTCCGAAGGTGACTTTATTACAAATCCGGTCAATCACCCGAAAATTACCATCATTTTTAATGAAATACTTTTCCAGCAAAGCTGGTGGTACATTCCTTACCTCGGCTGCTCCATATGGTCCGCCGGTTGCTGCTTGGTTCAGAATAGCTTTATCAATATCCGTTGCCAGTACCCGGTGCTTTCTATAGGGAGATAACCTGTCCAGGAGAATAGCTACTGAATAAGCCTCGGCCCCGTTAGAGCAACCGGCACTCCAGATATTCAGTCCAAGATTTTTCTTCAATAATGATGGTAATATTTCATCCTGCAGTAGTCTAAATTGAACAGCGTCCCGGAAAAACTCGGATACGTTTATGGTGAGGAATTTCTTCAGCTTCTCCAGTTCGTGTTTATCCCGTTCGATTAACTTGCAGTATTGCACCACATTTCGTACTTTAAACCGTGCAATATAGCCATCCAGACGCCGGATCATCTGGTTATGACCGTAATTATCAAGGTCAAATTGGGTCAATTCGCGTATTTTCTTTTTTACGTAATTGAACTCTTCCGCGTTCATGCAACTTTCTCCCGGGAATAACAAGCTTCAACAATACCTCTGGCAATCTTATGTAAAGGCAATACATGGTCAACATAACCAGCTTTTGCCGCACTCATCGGCATTCCGTACACCGCGCTGGTGGCCTCGTCCTGGGCCAGGACATTGCCTCCCGCGGCTTTGATATAAGACGCCCCCTGCGTTCCATCGATACCCATACCGGTAAGGATAACACCGACCACAGAATCGCCGAATTTATCCACTGCCGATTTCATAGTTACATCAACCGCAGGCCGTACCCCCAGAACATGCGGACCATGGTCGAGTTTTATTTTACCGCCGTTTTCTATCAACATGTGAAAATCACCCGGAGCCACTAAAATACTGCCTTTGTACGCAATACTCCCCTCCTCTGCCTCCTCCACCCTTATTTGAGATACCTGGTCCAGCCTTTCCGCCAGCGACCGGGTGAATACTGGAGGAAGATGCTGTACTATCAATACCGCTGCCGGAATATCTACCGGAATAGCGGGAATTATTTGCATTAATGACCTGGGGCCACCGGTAGAAGCACCGATAACCACCAGCTTTTTAAAGGTTGTAGATTTTTCTTGAGTTACTCTCTTTTTATTTGAACCGATCTCTTTGGTAAATCGCCCGTTCTTAACAAGGTTACTCCTGGCAGCCGTCTTTATTTTTGCAGCCAGGGTATCATCGGCCACCGGATTAATAGCCGAAGGTTTTAGAAAGAAATCAACCGCGCCCAGTTCCAGAGCTCTTAAAGTGGTTTCCGCATTTTCGCTGGTCAATGCGCTAAGCATTACCACCGGAGTAGGACACTCCTCCATTATCGCTTTTAAAGCGGCGATGCCGTCCATCTCCGGCATGATGACATCCATAGTCACCACGTCCGGCTTAAGGCTCTTTACCTTTTCTACGGCCTCGATACCGTTACGGGCGGAGCCGATAACCTCAATTTCCGGGTCGCTATTAAGCTTGTTGGAAACCGATGTAATAACATAACCGGAATCGTCAACAACAAGCACTCGTAATTTTTTCTGCACCTGCTTTTCTCCCAAAATACTAAACCTTATTATCCCAAGATATTAGCCTATCATTTTCTTTACAGAACCAATCACCCTAGCAACATCGAACGGTTTGACCACAAAATCCTTGGCCCCCATTTTTAAAGCTTCGATAACAATACCTTGCTGTCCCATGGCACTGCACATCGAAACTTTGGCATCGGGGTCGACTTTAAGCAGCTCTCTCAACGCCTGTATCCCGTCCATATCCGGCATGGTGATGTCCAGCAACACACAATCCGGTTTTTCCTGCTGGTAGGCTGTTAATGCCTCCACTCCGCTTGCAGCTTCGACGACGGCATAACCGTTTTGGGATAAAACCTGCGCACATTTTTTTCGCATGAACATTGCATCGTCCACAACCATTACCGTAGCCATGTTATCTCCTTTTTGCCAGTAGTTATATTATTAAGCCATTTATTTTTCATTGTTAAATCTCCCGGGCTGAGCCATAAGCAGTTTTAACCGTGACCTGCCCGGTCCTCACGTACATCTTTACTGTCCTTCCAATACTTCCACCCGTATCTGCCGCTGCCGGGGTAATATTTTCTCTACGCAACATCGACATTATTTGTTCCAGATTCCTCTCGCCGGTCTTGAAGGTGTCTCTTAACCCCGGAGACAATGTCATTTGAGCCCCGCCTGCTATTTTTATAGTCAACCATCTTTTTATACAGCCTTTCTTTGTCATTTCATTCAACAGCAGCGGAACGGCGGTATCGGCGTATTTAGCCTCACTTTTACCGGGGATACCGTAATTTTGCGGCAGTACGATATGTGCCATGCCGCCTATCTTTTCTCTTTTATCATAGGCGCAAACGGCAACGCAGGAACCTAATCCAATGCAGGATAGCACAGCATCGGGAGAATCCGTTACTACTAGATCTCCCATACCTACAACATGAAGCTCCTGCTCTGGTGCGGCTGTTTCAGAAAATACCACTGCCATTAACTAACCTCCAGACTGGGATTAGGAATTATCATAAAAGTGCCCGAGACTTGCCGGTCTTTGGTACCGAACACGGTATCCACGATATATGTTTCATCGCTGTAGGCAAGGATATTTGCCAGTGTCGAGTCCAGGACGGCGCCGGCCATATCCATCATCACCGCCGGCGGCGACGGCTTAAGTCGCTGGCCTGTGGTATCGGAAAGATAATTCAGGAAAAACGAGCCCATGATGTTGCCGACTTCCCCCAAGGTTGAATTTTCCATATCGTTTAGTTCCGTGGTAGAACCGGACTGCTGGTCCAGCAGTAAATCCACAAGTCCAAAAGCCACTTCCGGCTTATACACCACAACCATGTGACCGTTGGCGTTGGCCTTGCCGAATATTTCCACATATATGGCAATTATCAAAGCTTCGGGTCCGCCGAATAAATCCGGAATATCTTTGACCTGGACTTTTTTGATATCCATACTCACGACTTTCACTTCCCGCCCGGCCATCTGGGAAAGGCCTTCAATCGCGTTATTCACACCCTCCCCGAAGAGACCTGCCATATTCATATCGGCAAAATCTATTTCCTGAATTCCCTTTCTCAGGTCCATTTTTAATTCTCCTTATTATTTAGTACCAGCTCTGGATGTTAATATTCGTGTTTTTATATTATCGCCATTCTGGCGTTCTATAATAGTGCCCCTTATAAGCGATGTAATATCAAGGATAAGTACAACCCTGCCGTCGCCTAAAATACTGGCGCCGGTTATACCCTTGCTCGCCCCGATAAAATGGTCAAGCGATTTCACTACCAGCTCCTGCTGCTCCAGCAATTCTTCAACAACAAGGCCCACCCGGGTGCCGGCATACTTGACGACCACAATATGAAGAGCTTCATTATTCCTGTTATTCTCATCACTCCACCCGAATACTTCATCGAGCCGCAGTAGGGGCAGTACATCGCCTCTGAAAAGCGTCACTTCCTTACCTCTTACGGTTTGAATTTCCTTTTCATCTAATTTATCAGCCTCGACGATGCTTGATAAAGGTATCGCGCAAATGGTACCTCCGGTGCTTACAAGCAGCGCGGGGATAATGGCCAGTGTTAGAGGCAGTGTTAGCGTGAACGTGGTTCCCTGCCCTGGGACTGATTCAACGCTAACCGAACCGCCCAGACTTTCGATATTTGTCTTTACTACATCCAGCCCAACTCCCCTGCCCGATACATTGGTAACCTCGCTTGCCGTTGATAAACCGGAATCAAAAATTAAGTTAACAGCTTCAGAATCCGTCAATTTTGAGATATTCTCCGATGTATATATCTTTTTATCGACAGCCGATTTTCTTATTGCCTTGGGTTCAATCCCCTTGCCGTCGTCTTTCACGGTAATAACGATGTTATCCTGTTCATGCATGGCCGTAAGCCGTATCGTGCCTGCTTCCGGCTTACCGGCGGAAATACGTTCCTCCGGCGCTTCTATGCCATGGTCTATAGAGTTACGCAGCATATGGATAAGGGGGTCGCGCAGCTGTTCGATGACGCTGCGGTCCACCTCCGTCTCCTGGCCTTCTATAATAAATTCAACCTTTTTATTTTCTTTACGCGCTATATCCCTGACCATGCGCGGCAATGTATTAAATACTATCTCAACGGGCAGTAGGCGTATAGACATCACGTCCTGCTGGAGGGTGCTGATTATCTTGGCTATCTGCGACACACTGTCGCCGAAAGCAACGATGATTTCATCTTCGTGGTATTTTTCCGCCAGCGTCCTGCCGAGCTGGCTGATTTGATTACGGTTGATAACCAATTCGCCCACCTGCTCCATGAGAGTATCAAGTCGGTTTACATCGACCCTTACCGTGTGGCTTAATTTTATATCTTCCTTGGCGGTAGCAGCCGAATCGGGGCCTGCTGCTTTCGGTGCTTCTTCGGGCGCGTCCTTTTCGTACGCATTGATTTCAACACTTTCAACTTCAGGAATTCCCGTCAGCAGCTCTTTAATATCTTCTTCACTATTATTACTGGCCACTAAAATCTGGAATAAATGATTTATCGCTCCTTCTTCTATCTCCTGCGTGGTCGGCAGAGAGACAATTATCTCGCCAATCGCCGAGAGACTATTGATTACCTGAAAACTCCTTACCGCCGTCCAATTGGACTGCTCATCAAATGATACTTTAATAAAATATGCCTGCTTGCCTTCCTGGCAGGCCTTTTCCAATTCAGCTTGTGCTTCAGCATCAGGGGTAAGAATACCAGTCTGCTCGGTGATTCTCTTTGCAGGCTGATTAACAGCTGTCAAAAGGGCAGAAAGCTCAGCAACAGCGTCGGTTATATCCGCAGGCTCCGCATCTGGAGAATCCAGTTCCTTACGAAGCATCCGCATGATATCAAGGCCGTGCAGCAAGGCGTCAATAATCAACGGGCTAACTGACAACACGCCTTTACGCACCTGATCGAGGACATTCTCCATGGCATGGGCCAGGTCAGACAAACGCTGATGCCCCACCATTGCCGAAGAACCTTTTAAAGTGTGGGCTGCCCGGAATATTTCCTGCATCAGGTCCGGGTTGTCAAATTCTTTTTCCAGCCTGACAATGTCTTCGTCAAGTAGTTGCAGCTGCTCGTCGGCTTCCTGTATAAACAAATTAAGGTCTTCCGGAGTAATGCCGGCGGCCAAGTCCACGCTGTTCTCCTTTCATTACCCTGCTAATATGGTTTATCAAATATTGAAACAACTTCAGCTTATAATGCCTCTCCCGACGTTTAATTCCACCTCCATAGTATAATTCCATAGTTCTGAACCGGAGTTATTTACTTTATATTTGCCAACTCCGGCTTTACGTCTGGACCTTCAGCAGTCATACCAGCCAGTTCATCGTCTTTCACAAGCAATTTATCCAGGGCCAGGAGAATGATCATCTTTTCGGGCAGCTTGGCAATTCCCATCAGGTAATCTGATTGTCCGGAGGTGACTATATCTGAAACAGGGTCTATCGAGTCGGCGGGTATGCGAATAACTTCGGTTACGGCGTCCACGATAATTCCGAGTGTCGTGTCCTTGATGTTAATAACCACGATACGCTTGTTCTTAACATCACCCGTCCTTTCAAAGCCGAATCTTTTACCAATATCAATAACAGGAATCACCCGGCCTCTCAAATTAATAACCCCTTCAACATAAAAGGGCGCCTTGGGAACCTTTGTTATCGGTTGCATGCGTATTATTTCATAGACAGAGGCTATGTCCAGGCCGTATGTCTCCGTTCCAAGTTCGAACAAAACCATCTGTTTCTCACTAGCTATCGTATCTTTATCCATCGATGTTCCTCCTAAGCCGGGGTGGAATTACGTATGCCGGAATCATCCGACAGTAAAGCGAAGTCGGGGCGCAAGCGCCCCAACTTCGCTGTATCATGTTTACAATTCAACAGTATCCTTGACATTGGGCTTGGTCTTCTTCCCATTGCCACTGCCGCTTTCGCTTTCAGCGGTTTCCTTTTTTTCTGAAGTTCCATCTCTATTACGCAGCTCAAACAGTCCGATAGCTTCCTTCAAGTCGCTGGCCATCTTTGATAGCGACTGCGCTGCGGTGACCACCTGCTGTACTTGAGCACTCATCTCCTGTGCCGAGGCCGACATTTGCTCCGTGGCAGCGCTGTTTTCCTCGGTTGTGGCGGCTACGGTATTGGCAGACTCGCTTACCTTGATTTTACTTTCAGCCATCTGCTTTGTTGCCGTAAGGTTCTCTTCAGCAATCATACTCACTTCCTCAACCACCTTGACCATTTCACTAGCGGATGCACTCATTTCCTCGGCCGCAGCGGATATCTGCTCTATCTGTGAAGTCATACCATTGATGGAATCCAGTATCTGGTCCAGCGCTGTCCCGGCTTCATTTGCCAGAACCGAGCCTTCATCAGCCTGTTTGGCTCCTTCCATAGAGGCCTTTATAGAGTCATTGACACCATTCTGAACGGTACTGACAAGTGTGGCGATTTCTTTTGTTTCTTTGGCCGTTCTTTCAGCAAGTTTCTTGACCTCGTCCGCGACTACCGCAAAGCCGCGACCCTGGTCGCCAGCTCGGGCGGCCTCGATGGCGGCATTCAAAGCCAGTAGATTTGTTTGCGCGGCAATGTCATCAATGACAGCAATCATACCGCCAATTTCTTCTGAATGCTTGCCCAATTCCGCTACCTTCTTAGCAACGTCCTGCATGCTGGTATTAATCTGCCTGATGCCAGCGATGGTCTTTTCAACCGTCTCGGTGCCCTGCTTGGCAACTTCAGCAGCCTGACCGGCGACATTAGCCGCTTCCTGGGCGCTAGCCGCTGTCTGCTCTGCTGCGCTGGAAACCTGCTGTACTATACCAGCGGTTTGTTCCACGGCCTTTGCCTGTTCCTTGCTGCCTTTATCGACCTGTCCTATTGATTTGTCAAGTTCATCGATAGACCTGTTTACTTCATTTATTCCCCTAGTCTGCTCCTCGGCTCCTCTGGCTACCTGCTGGCTAACGCTGGCTATCTGCTCCGTCGCCGAACCCGACTGCTCTGAAGCCGACTTGAGTTCTTCGCTGGCTTTCGATAGTTTTTCCGAAATATCGGTCATTCTCTCTACAGCCGCTTTTTCTTTACTTATATCGAGCACATACTCGGTAGCGCCGATTACCTTGCCTTCGGCATCCTTGATAGGAGCGCAGGTGTACCGTACAGGCAGTTCACCGGAGGCCAGTTTAACGATAGTTTCTCTGGTGACAACTTTGTTGGACTGGAATGCCTTGGCGCACCCACAGTTTTCTGTTTTACAGTCTCCCGTACTGAACAAATCGTAGCACTTCTTACCCGCGCAATCCTCTGCTTTTTTACCCGCGGCACGGGCGGCAGCCCGGTTGACAAACAGTATGTTATATTCAGTGTCCACAACCAGAATCGTATTTGGTATCTGGTTGAGGTATTCGATTTTTTGACGGACGTCTTCAATCATGGACTTGAGGTTTCCCACCATCTTATTAAAGCTCTTACCCAGAGTATCGGTTTCTGACCTGGGCGTTACCTGCACCGTTAAATCACCGGCCGCTATTTTCTCCGCAGCCTGTGACATATCCCACAGATAATTGATGACATTCGTTAATGACTCTGCCATCTCGCCCGTTTCATCGCTCGATTTTACTTTAACTCTGATTTTGGTATCACCAATGGCCAGTTTATCAGCCACCCTGGCAAGTCTCTTGATATTCTTTGATATTGACCTGCTAAGGAAGTATATTATTACAAAACATATTACCGCCAGAATGCCCGCCGCCAGCAGGTATTGGTCCCTCTTGGCATCGATTACCTCCTGGACATCAACGGTATACACGCCGGTGCCGACTATCCACTCCCAGGGTTCAAAGGCTTTAACATAGCTGATTTTTTCTTCTTGTCTTTCGTATTCATCCAAATACTGCCACATGAATTTAACAGAACCTTCACCCTGCTCCATACAAATATCAACCATTTCTACAAATATCGCCCTGCCATCGGCATCAGTGATATCACTAAGGTCCGACCCCTGAAGGCCTAACCTATAAGGGTCGATAATCATATAAGGGCGATAATCATTTACCCAGAAATAATCGGAATTCTCCGGTCCGTATCTTAAACCGCGTAGAAGCCTGATCGCCTCTGCCTTGGCTTCTTTTTCAGAATATACTCGCAAACTCTGCTGCTCATAGCAGCTATTAATAATACCCCAGGCGATTTGCGTGGCTTCTTTTATCTTGGTCTCTCTTTCAGCCATCAGAGAGTCCTGCACGCCGGGCAGCATATAGCCGAGTATTACACCTATAAAGGCCGCAATAATCACTATTCCCAGCGCGAGCAGCTTAGTTTGTAAATTGAGTTTAAATAGCTGTTTAGAACTGAAAAGCCCCCTTAATTTCTCAAACACTTGTTGACCTCCTTTTTATCCATAAGCGCACGAATCCACTATTTAAAAAAATAGCGAAGCACTTCACAAACATGAACTGCGTATGTGATTTATAATTATTCTTTTTATTACGATACGATTCACTAAAATATTAGCTGATAAATACGTTGCATTAAACCAAGTAACTACCAACCGTGCCCTGAAACTTTCCGCAAGTTGATATAAGGGTTTCCATGTATATTAAATTACAGGAGAGCATGTACTTAAATAAATGATTTTTTGAGCCGGCACACTTTAACGGTAAACAATGAAGTCAGTATACGTGTAAAATACGCTTTTAATCGTGATGGAATCATGATACATATTGATTTAAGAACCATGAATCACAAGCACACAAAACGCCGCTAATAAATAATCATGCAGCGTTGACAACGGGAAGGTATTAGGCTATATTAACAGCGCATATAATAAATACATTTGGCTTATTACATATGGACATTGCCGACATACAGATTGACCAGCATTCTAAAGACCCGCTCCATATACAGATAGTGGAACAGGTCAGAAACCTTATCGCCACAGAAAAGCTTAAGCCCGGCGACCACCTGCCCCCGGTCAGGCAGCTTGCTGAATTTCTAAATATCAATCAGAATACTATTTTGCGGGCATATCTTTTACTCGAACAGGAGAAGGTTGTCGTCGCCCGTAAGCGGGGCGGCACCATAGTTACCGCCCGGACAGACGACCCTAATATACTGCTGGAGCGGCGCAGGCGTCTATCGGAAATGGTCGGCAATGACATCCTTAAAGCGCTTAGCATGGGCTACAGCCCGGAAGATATCGAGGCGGATTTTTATCTCCAGCTGGCACGCTGGCGGGAAGAAAGACAGGCAATCTCAAGTGCGCCGGAAACCACCAGTGATGCTGTTAAAGATAAGGATACCATCCATATCGTTGGCAGTCATGATATGGCCTTGAATATCCTCGTGGACCTGACCAAACGGGACAATAAAAAACTCAAGGTACAGATTACCCATGCCGGCAGCCTTGGAGGCCTCATCGCTATCCAGGAAGACCGGGCGCACCTCGCCGGCATTCACCTACTGGATGAAGAAACCGGCGAGTATAACTATCCCTACGTAAAAAGAGTGCTGCCGGGGAGAGAAGTCGCCATCGTCCACCTGGCTTACCGCATCCAGGGACTGATGTTCGCCCCCGGCAATCCAAAACGTATCAAAGGAATCGCCGATTTAAAACGACCGGATATCACCTTTATGAACCGCCAGAAAGGCGCCGGCACCAGGGTACTCCTGGATATACAATTACGCCAGTTGGGCATCAGTCCGAAAGAAATCAAAGGCTACGAGCGTGAGATGGATACCCACCTCGCCGTGGGTTTAAGCATCGCGCACGGTGAAGCGGATGTAGCTTTAGGCATAGAGGCGGCGGCGCGCAGCTGTAATATCGATTTCATCCCCCTGTTCCGTGAGCGGTACGACCTTGTGATACCGATAGCCAATTACCGCAGCGAACTGCTGGCCCCCCTCCTCCGCGCCGTTACCACCGATGAATTTAAAGCTGTGGTAGATAAAGCCGGCGGCTACGATACCTCTCACACAGGGGCAACGTCCTTTCTAAAGTAAATATCTATCGGTTACCAGCCTTTTTCACGCTACCGTATATCATGTATATCACTTAATATCACACGTATTCTTCACTAACTAAACAAAAAAAAGAAAAGGGGCAGGTTAAAGATACCTACCCCTCTTTCTATTATTAGCTTCACCTGATATCAGGCTATTTTGTATTCCTCGGCTGGAAAATTTGCTCCTTGATGAGTCTAATCATAACGTTGGCAATAATCGGGTCGAATTGAGAGCCGCTGCACCACTGGATTTCTTCCATCGCCTCCATCTTGGATAATGCCCTGCGGTAAGGACGGTCGGAAATCATGGCGTGATAAGCATCGGCCAGCGCAATAATCCTGGCTCCCAAAGGAATATCCTTGCCGACGACTGTCTGGTCGAGACCGCCGCCATCGTAATGGTCGTGGTGATGTGAAATCATCTCCACTATTTTATCGTTGACGAAAGGCCTGACCAGGTTCGGCCCAACGATAGCATGTGTCATGATATGCCGGTATTCAGTAGTCGTTAATTCGCTGGGTTTGTTAAGTATATTGGGGTCAACGACTATTTTACCAACGTCATGGAGCATGGCCGCCCAGCACAGGTCTTCCATCTCTTTGGTATCTAATTTCATCTTCTCACCCAGGGCCATGGAGGTTTCAACTACATCATGAGAATGACCGGAGGTAAAGGTGTCTTTAGATTCAAGTGTGGTTACCAAAGTCTGGATAGCCCCGAAGAATAACTGCCTGGACTCGTTCTGGTTTCTGCCTATTTTCTTACCTAAATCCTGGAAATAACGCTGTATTTCAAGCGCTATACGCCGTTTATCGAGGGTGCTGTTAACACAGGTTAAAACCTGCTCAAACCTGAACGGCTTACTGATATAGTCTTGAGCACCGTCCTTGATACACTTAGCGATGACCTTGGTATCGGTCACGCCGCTGGCCATAATTACAGCCGTCTCCGGATAACGCTCGGTTATCTCCGGCAATACCTCGCTGCCTTTTCTTCCCGGCATATTTATATCCATGATAACGAGGTCGGACGCCTGCTCTTTGAGTTTTTCTAATGCCTGGTCACCATTTTCTGCTTCATCACAAACAAAGCCGCGCGCCCCGAGACCCTTGGATAGAATGCCGCGTATCGCTTCTTCATCATCTACGAGCAAAATGCTCTCTTTTGGAATAGTCATTCTCTCACCTCCCAGCATTCAATCGAGCTTATGCCAGCATTGTATGAAGCACATGCTAAACAACACATTAATTTCAAACGTCACCACATAAACAAAAAATAAACATTAGGATTTATACGGGGATAATAGTAAAAAAAGGGGTAAATTTTGCCGGCTTATAATGATGAATCCCTGACTATTTAAGAGTGACGGCGCTGATTTTACTGTAAATGGGGCCTTCCCGGGTTAATTGGCTTTTTATCAGGTGAACGGCATTCACACCGATTTTATATTCCTGCTCAAGAATCGTGCCGCCGATTAACTCGCCCAGCGCCAGTCTGTCGTCCGGGCGGGCATAGTCACGCACGCGACCGATGGTCAAGTGAGGTGAAAACGGCCTGCCTTCCGGCGGAAATCCCAGCGGCTCAAGGCCTGCCTCAATTCGTTTCTGAAGCTGCTCCAGCTTTTCCAGTTCGCCGGTAAGACCTACCCAGATTACCCGGGCGCGCTTTAGAGCGGGGAACGCCCCGAGCCCGCTTACCCCGATATCAAACGGGTGTGTGCCCCGGGCGGCGTCTTCCAGCACCGCCGTTATCCTGCCGATGATTTCGGTGCTGACATCGCCTAGAAACTTGAGCGTCAGGTGAATATTACCCGGTTCGACCCATTTCACCGGCGCGGCACTGGCTGACTTCATCTTCGCCTGGAGTCGGGACAGCGCCTGCTTGAGTTCTACCGGCAACTCAACAGCGATAAAAGAGCGTATCTTTTCCATTGTTCTCTTTATATACCCAGCAGCAGGCGCGCGTTCCCGGACAGTATCTTCTCTTTCGCTTCTTCAGTGAGACCCGCTTCATTAATTTCTCTTATAATCCTGCCCTGCGCTACAACGGGGAAATCGCTGCCGTAAAGAATCCTGTCCGCACCTATCAACCGGCTGACCTGAAGGTATATCTCCGGTCGGTAAAGAAACGGTGAAACGGCGGTATCGTAATAAACATCTTTCAGGGCATCGCGGACCTCCGGCATCAGGGTATAAAACGGTAAGCCCCCACCCCAGTGGGCACAGACCACCAGCAT
This sequence comes from Dehalococcoidales bacterium, assembly GCA_016930185.1. GTDB lineage: Bacteria > Chloroflexota > Dehalococcoidia > Dehalococcoidales > RBG-16-60-22 > RBG-13-51-18. The sequence continues at coordinate 39,020 of JAFGHK010000076.1, forward strand.
ACCGGTGAAATGAGCGATAAACTGGTAAAGCACCCCTGGAGTGGCAGCCCCTTTACCAGGGTAAAGATGACCCACCGGCTCCGAGGCATGGGTTAACGTAATTAACTTGTATTTTTGTAAAATATCGGTGAAAGGCTTGATAACATTTTTCCCGGTATAATCCAGAGTCTGGGTATCCGGTCGGAGTTCCCCCACCCCTTTTACACCCCCTCGCGCGCACCTTTCTATTTCCCGCAGAGAGGCATCATCGGTATAAGAGCTGACGGCGCAAAGACCGATTAAGCGCTTGGGATAACGGGCAACCGATTCAAGGATGTAATCGTTGGTCTCCACGCATAAATCGTGCGTGCTCCAGCTGTAATTGACGATGACGGAAATATCGACCCCGTCCCGGTCCATGCTGCTGATGAGGTCTTCCGCGGTGGCGATTTTGACCTTCTCTCTAGAGTAAATCTGTGCGAAGGCGGTGTCTATTTCCACATACCGGCCGCGGTCTTCTTTAACCCGCGGCGGCAAAACATGCGCGTGGAAATCAATAATCATCTCAAACTGCCAACCCGTAAAAAGGGGCTGGTCTATTCTTTTCTATCCGGCGCCTGACCTTCCGGGGCCTTCTTCTCGGCTCCGGCTTCCGCTTCCGGCTTTTCCTCGGCACCTTCAGCCTTGGCTTCGCCTTCGGCGCCCTCTTCACCTTCAGCCCCTTCTTCTTCCTCTTCCTCGACGGCCGGTTTCTCTTCTTCTATCTTGACAATGATTTCGGAGACCTTGACCACCAGCTGCTCGGGGTCGTCCTCTACATCAATTTCCGGGTCGAGGACGATATCCTTGACATACAGAGACTGGTCCAGTTCAGCCAATACGCTGATGTCAACCTCTATCTGCGGAGGCACTTTATCCGGCAGACACTCGATGCTCAAAACATCCAGACCATGAGAAAGTATGCGTCCTTTTACTTTCATGGCAGGCGCTTCCCCGACCAGGACGATAGGCACCTCCATGGTCATCTTTTCACCTTTTCTAATCTGATAAAAGTCCACATGCAGCAACTCGCGGCTAAGAGTATCCCTCTGGATTTCACGTAAAAAGACGTTTTTAGAGTCCTTTTCGCCTTCAACCGTAAGACTGATGAGACGTGTCGTTCCGGCACTAGCCACAATCTTTTTCAGTTCGTTGGTGTCGCACTGTAAAGCCAACGATTCCAGACTGTGCCCGAAGAGATGCGCGGGTATTATCCCCTTGCGACGTAAAAACCGATTCTTCTTGCCGAAGACATTTCTTTTTTCTGCCTTTAGCTTCATCTCCTGCATCTACATTCCCCTTTCCAACCTTTAAATTTAATCATAAACAGCTTAAAAAATCAATTCGGCAGGTTTAAAAATCAATCATTATAATAGCTGTCACCCCATTTTGTATACAGCATATCATGCCCAGGCCAGATTAGACTTGTCCTCCGATGCTATTGTATAATGTTGGCGTAACGATGATGCCGTCCGAATCAAAAAAACAATCCAAAACCCCGACTGATAATTCAAATGTCGGGGTTTTTTCGTCTGATGAAGACCTCGCCGCCGTATGCAAAAGGCTACGCCGCGACATCGTAACGATGATAGGCAAAGCCGGCAGCGGCCATCCCGGCGGCTCGCTATCCGCCGTGGAAATAGTAGTTACCCTTTACTGGAAAGTCCTGCACCATAAGCCCGCCGACCCCGCATGGCCGGACCGCGACAGGTTTATCTTGAGCAAGGGGCATGCCGCTCCTGTCATATACGCCGCCCTGGCGGAATGCGGCTACTTCCCGAAGTCGGAACTGGACACGCTGCGTAAGATTGACAGCCACCTGCAGGGCCACGCCGACCGCACTTCTACACCCGGGGTGGAAATGTCCTCGGGGAGCCTGGGTCAGGGGCTTTCGTTCGCCGTCGGTGCCGCCCTGGCCGGCCGACTGGACAGTCAGTCGTGGCACGTTTATGCCCTGCTTAGCGACGGCGAGTGCGACGAGGGGCAGACCTGGGAAGCCGCCATGTCCGCGGCCATGTTTAAGGTGGATAACCTCACGGCTATCGTGGATAAAAACAGCATCCAGCTAAGCGGCTTCACTAAAGACATTATGAACCTTGACCCGCTTAACAAAAAATTCGAGTCCTTAGGCTGGCACGTCATCGAGATAGACGGACATGATTTGAAGCAGGTACTGGATGCCCTTGAAAGAGCCCGAACAGTTAAAGGCCGACCCACGGTTATTATCGCCCATACCGTTAAAGGCAAGGGCGTCAGCTTCATGGAAAATAATGTCGATTTCCACGGCAAAGCCCCCAACCCCGAGCAGCTGGAACAAGCCTTAAAGGAGTTAGCCTGAACGTGGCTGAAGAAATCGCCCCGAGAGAAGTATATGGCAAGACGCTGGTGGAATTGGGACGCGAAAACCCCGATATCGTGGTGCTGGACGCCGACCTTTTCCCATCCACGATGACACGCTATTTCAAGGATGCCTTCCCGGAGCGTTTCTTAGAGGTGGGCATCGCCGAGCAGAATATGGTCGGTATCGCCTGCGGCTTGGCGGCCAATGGCAAGATACCCTTCGCCAGCACCTTCGCTGTTTTTGGCACCAGTCGTTGCTTCGACCAGATACGCGTTTCGGTGGCGCAGGCGAAGCTTAATGTGAAAATCGTGGTTACCCACAGCGGCCTGACCGTCGGCGAGGACGGCGCTTCCCACCAGGCTCTCGAGGACCTGGCGCTTATCTGCTCGCTGCCCGGCTTTACGGTTATCGTTCCGGCGGACGCCGTCGAGACCGCCCAGGCTATACGGGCAGTTGCCGCGCATAAGGGCCCCTGCTATGTCCGACTGGTACGCGGCAAGCTGCCGGTAATACTGGATGATTCCTACCGCTTTGAGATAGGCAAGGCGTATACCTTAAGAAAAGGCAAAGATGCAACCATTATGGCTATAGGAACTATGGTTGCACCTGCTCTGGAAGCCACATCCATGCTGGCTAATGAAGGCATCGACTGCCGCGTTCTGAATATGTCCACCCTCAAACCCATCGACGAAGCAGCTATTATTAAAGCCGCTCAAGAGACCGGCGCCATCGTCACCGCCGAGGAGCACCAGGAACACGGCGGGCTGGCTAGCACGGTCTCGCGTGTAACCGCCAAGCACCACCCCGTGCCGATGGTATTCGTCGCCGTCAAGGACAAATTCGGCATGTCCGGTAAACCGGCGGAACTCCTAGAAAAATACGGACTGACGGCAAAAGATATCGCTGAGGCGGTTAAAGAGACACTCAAGAGAAAAGTCTAGTCCAGAAAAGTAATCTCCGCTGGAGGCCTTTCTTTCATATCTACATCGATACCGGCCTCTTTGAATATCTCGATAAATCGGTCGTCGTTGTATTTCCCGAAGCTTACGAAGCGGGCAATCCTGGCGTTGACCAGCATCTTGGCGCAGAGCACACAGGGCGTGTGCGTGCAGTAGACGGTACTCCCCCCCAGACTGACGCCATGCAGCCCCGCTTGAATGATTACATTCTGCTCGGCGTGGATGGCGCGGCAAATTTCCTGTCGTGTCCCCGACTCTATGCCCAGCTCGTCACGCAGGCAGCCCAGCTCCAGGCAGTCTTTAGCCCCTGCCGGCGCGCCGCTATACCCGGTAGTTAGTATGTGCTTGTCCCGCACGGCGATGGCGCCTATGTGGTGCCTGCGGCAGGTGGAGCGCTCCGCCACCACCGAGGCAATTTTCAGGAAATATTCATCTATATCAGGACGTTTCGGTAAAGTCATCTCAACCTCGCGATAATCCTTTCCACCTGCTTTTTTAAGTCGCTCATCGAGCCAGTATTCAATATAGTAAAATCCGCCATGGCAATCGGGCCGCCCTTGTTCAGGTTCTCGATTTCCGCGCGGTCGCGCCCGATGGCATCTTCCAGAGAAAGCGACCTCACCTTACGGCTGGTCAGCCGTCCGTACCTGTCCTGCGGCGACGACCATACCGCCACGATGAAAAACCTGTCTCCATAAGAATTTTTAAGATATAAATACTCTTCCCAGGAATAAAGCCCATCCACCACCACGTTTGAGAGTTTCAGAGCTTCATCGATGCGCGGTATGCTCAACCTGGCATAGGCCGCCATGCCGTGCTCTTTCCTGATGCCTTCCCTGACCGGCCGCTCGTTTTCCTCGGTGAGAGACAGTCCTTTTTCTTTAACGGCTTCATCGGTGATATCGCCGAACCTGATGACCTTAAAGCCCCCGGCGCTAAAGAACCTGGCGACTTCCGACTTGCCGGAGCCGGTCATGCCGACCACCGCAACTATCTTCATACCGTCCATTATAAGCGGTTCTTTTGAAAAATGAAAACGTTATTTACGGCCTGTGCTATACTTTAGGGTAAGGTTTTAACGATGAGTAAAATCAACCTGGCGAAACAGCTCGGCGAGCAGTTGCCGTCCGATATTATCGACTTTATCCAGAAAGCGGGCGAGGCCGCCGAAAAACGGCAGCAGCGCTTATACGTGGTGGGAGGGGTGGTGCGCGACCTGCTGCTGGATAGATGCAACACCGACCTCGACCTGGTGGTCGAAGGGGATGCCATCAAGCTGGCGCAGGCAATAGCCGCCTCGAAAAAAGCCAGCACGACCGTCCACACCCGCTTCGGCACGGCCAATCTTAAGTGGGCCAGCCGCAGCGTCGATTTTATCACGGCGCGCGCTGAAAACTACGCCCGACCCGGCGCCCTGCCTACGGTGAATCCAGGCTCCATCCATGACGACCTGTCGCGGCGCGATTTTACGGTTAACTCCATGGCAATCGAGCTTAATCCGCGCCATTACGGGGAGTTAATCGACCCCTTTAACGGACGGCAGGACCTGGATAAAAAATTAGTCCGTATCCTACACAAGAAAAGCTTCAGCGACGACGCCACGCGCATCTGGCGGGCCATACGGTACGAGCAGCGACTGGACTTCAAGATAGAGTCGGAAACGCTGCGTCTCATCAAGCGGGATATAAAAATGCTTGAGACCGTCAGCGGCGACCGCATCCGGCATGAGCTTGAGCTCGTATTTAAGGAAGAAACACCGGAAAAACAGCTTGCGCGCGCCGCCGAACTGGGAGTGCTTGAGGCTTTACACCCCTCCTTGAGGGCGGACGACTGGCAGGCGGAAACATTCGCCGCGGCGCGTGAGAAAAACCTCCCCGACCCCACGCCGTCGCCGCTTTACCTCGCCCTACTCTGCTACCGACTGAACGAGAAGGAACTGGAACAACTCATCAAGTACCTGCGCCTGACCAAAACTACGGCACAGGTATTGCGGGATACTCTAGCTATCAGGGAGAAAACGCAGGAACTGGCGGCGCCGGGGCTGGCGCCCAGTATCGTTTATCACCTGCTGCACGGTTATAGTGCCGCGGCCTACATCGCCAATTCCATCGGGTCCGACTCCGAGACCGCCTCGGAGCACATCGAGCTTTATTTAAGTGTACTAAGGCACGTAAAACCCGCCCTTTCCGGCAAAGACCTGGAGAAGCTGGGCGTGCCCATAGGGCCTGAAATCAAAGATGTCCTGCAAAAGCTCCGCGAGGCCCGACTGGACGGCAGGATAGGCACCAAAGGGGAAGAGGAGGAGATGGTGAGGGGATTATCATTATAAGTAATTCTGCCGAGCGATTCCCGGCAATGACATTCTAATCCACTTTCTTAAACGCCTTTGTCGGGACGCCGCAGATGGGGCACTTGTCCGGCACATTATCCCTGACAGTGTTCCCGCACACCTGGCAGACGTAATAGGTCGCCTCGGCGGGCTGCTTGCCTTCCCTCATATCCTTGTAAGCCGCGTCGAAGTAGGTATAATGCACTTTTTCCACGCGGTTCGCCCAGTCGAAGGAGCGCTCGGCGCGGTCGTTCTTTTCTTTCTGCGCTATCTCGATAAAAATGGGGTACATGCTGGTAAACTCATCCTTCTCCCCAATGCTGGCCGCCAGCAGGTTGTCCTTGGTGCTGCCGATGGCGTCGATGACGTTAAGGTGGTTACGGATGTGCACCATTTCCGCCTCCGCCACGGCGCGGAATAGTTTAGCCACCTGCGGATAGCCTTCCTTTTCCGCCTTCTCGGCATAAACCATGTAGCGGCGGTTAGCCCTGCTCTCCCCGCTAAAAGCCTCCTGGACATTGTCTTCCGTTTTATAATCCATTTTTTTCTCCTGTATTCCTTTAATTTTTTAAATCACTGACGATAGATAATGCGAGCCGGTTTGCGCGGTGGAATCCGCTGGTATTTATATTTTGGATAGCCCAGCATCAAAGCTCCATAGCATGCCATACCTTCCGGCAGCGCCACAGACTTAATCATAGCAGGAAACGCACCGGCGGCGAAATAAAAGAAGCCCGCCCAGCAGCACCCCAGACCCAAAGTATTCGCTGCGAGGTCAAAATACCCCAGAGCAATAGCACAGTCAGTAGCCGCAATGGGATCATCTTTCTCGGCATAGGCTGCCACCAGGGCCGGGGCATCTCTAAGGAAAACATCGTAGCCTGCGTCGAGTCGTTTTATGGGATCGACCAGCATTTCTGCCATCCCGGGTACGTTTTTAGCCGTCCACCGCATCCAGTCGGCTCCGACAGTCGCCAGTTCTTTCATCTTTTGACGGTCGTTAACGACAAGCCACCGGACTTCCTGGTTATTGTGTCCTGTAGGTGCATAGCGCGCTACGTCGATAATACGCTCAATTATATCCTTCGACACGGGCTTATCCTGAAATTCGCGGATAGAGCGCCGACTCTTAATAAGCTGCGCGACCTGCCCGAAAGTGACTCCCAGTTTCTTGTCAATGGGCAGGCATTTTTCGAGTGATAATTCTTGATGGATAACGCTATCCGTGGGGCAGACAGCAACGCAGTGCCCGCAGCGCAGACAAATATCTGCTGTACCGGGGAACAAACGGGGATAGCTGTTTTTTCTGTAATAAATAATGCCCGCCGAACATATCGCCGCACAGGCGCCGCATTTCGTGCAGGTCTCCTTATCGAATTCAACCAGTGCCATTAAACAATCTCCTTTTTCAATATCTCGTAAAACTTATCACGGGCATATTTTTCCTGCCAGGGTTCGTGGCCGCACTTCTCCAGCAGTATAAATCTGAAGTTTTTCACAACGTACCTGCCAGAATAGCTTTAAAGCCCTGGTCTTGACAGAGTTTATATAAATCCTGGGCTTTTGACTTATTCCCGAGCACCGAAAATAGAGTCGGGCCGGAGCCAGCGACGTGGATGTGGGGTGCTCCTAACTTTATTAGGTGCTCTTTATAGACCGCCAGTCCTTCAAAGTATTCAAAGGCTATGTTTTCAAAGGTGTTAAACAGGAGTAAAGGAGTAAAGGCTTTTCCTTTTTTTAAAGATGCCACCAGCGTTTCCGTGATAGCGCCGTCGGTGTAATGGGGGGAGTTAAGGGCGGCATACATTTTCGCAGTTTTACCTGCCTCCACCGGCACATCCGAGACCACCAATACCAGCCATAGCTTCTCGGGCAAGGTGAGGGGTGAAATTATCTCCCCCCTCCCCATCGCTAAAGCCGTGCCTCTGCGCAGGAAGAAGGGCACGTCCGACCCCAGTCCGGCGGCGAGTTCCGCCAGTTTTTCTTCTGAAAGGTCCAGATTCCATAATTCGTTAAGGCCGCGTAATAAAGCGGCGGCATCGCTGCTGTCGCCGCCAAGGCCGGACATGAGCGGGATACGCTTTTCAATCTTTATTTCCGTCCCGCCCTTATAGCCGGTCTCCTCGCGCAGTAAAGCTACGACCTTACTGACAAGGCTTTTCTCGGCCGACCACCCCTCCATATCGCATTGATAGGAAACTCCCCTGCTTTCCTCAATATACAGCGTGTCATGCAGGTCTATGGTCTGGAGGACGCTGCGTATCTCGTGGAAGCCGTCGGGTCGCTTACGGAGGACTTCCAGCGTGAGGTTTATCTTGGCCAGGGCTTTCATCGTAATCATATCATTTCACTTCAGGTTATATTCCTTAAAGAGCGCCGCCCATTCCTCGAGCGTAAAGGTCTCGGCGCGGCGGCGTGGGTCGATGCTGGCTTTATCGAGTAAAGCTAATACCTTTTCTTTAGGCAAACCAAGTCCCTGCGCCAGCGAGTTGGCTGCCTGCTTGCGGGCGGCGCTGAAGCCGGCGCGCACGAGCCTGAAAAAGCCGCTAGTATCGGTGACGGGGACGGGGGGTTTAGCATAAACGTCTATCCTGACGACGGCGGAATCGACCTCCGGCGGGGGGTAAAAGGAGGCGGCGGGGACATCGGTCACAATACCTGGTTTCCCGTAAAACTGCACGGCGATGCTCAAGAGACTGCGCTGTCCGGCTTCGGCACAAATAATTTGAGCGACCTCTTTCTGCACCATGACCACCATTACGTCCGGCTTGACTTTTGCCTCTAAAAAATGGCGCAGCACGGGCGAGGTTATATAGTACGGCAGGTTGGCGACGACTTTATAAGAGCTTAAGCTCGGGGGGAAATGGGGGGCACCGCCCTTAAGCAGTTTGGCGGGGTCGGTGCCGAGGACGTCCTCGTTAAGGATGACCACGTTTTCATGCTGTAAAGTCTTCTGCAGAATAGAGGCCAGCCGGTTATCCAGCTCAATGGCGATGACCCAGCCCGCCCTTTTAGCCAGCTCCGCGGTCATAAGCCCCAGCCCGGGCCCCACCTCGATAACGGTATCGTCGCTCTTAAGGTCGGCGGTCTTAAGGATTTTGTCGAGGACAGCGTCGTCAACGAGGAAATGCTGTGCCAATCCCTTCCTGGCCCGTATATCGTACCTGCGGAGCAGCTTTTTCGTCCGCTTCAGAAGCGTAGCAGAACCGGTCTTGTCCATAATACGTAGAGGCCGTGCACCCGCCCTCGACTCTGCCCAACGGCTTGCCCGGGCCAGCCAGCTCCAGCCAGGCTGACCTGCGGCACCCAGAATATACTATTTACCGCTGCTTCCTTTCGGATCTGACGGGGTTCATAGCGCTCTGCCGCGCAGGACCCGGCCTTCAACGCCGCTTAACACAGGCAGTCCCACCAGACAAAAGCCTCAAGCGGGGATTCGACCCTGCTATAGTGGATTTCAGGTACAGGGCACCACTGGCTCCCCGTCTAGCACGACCTCACTAAAAATCGTAAGGTTTGGGAGGGGGTTTGTCAAGGGAAGGGGGAGTTAACAGTTAACAGTTTACAGTTATTAGTTGTTAGTTAGGGGGTGAAGGGGTGGGGGGTTCGTTTTATTTGTTTTTGGGAAAAAATTTTTTATGTTTTTAGCTTTGAGCCGTAGCTGATTCGTTTATCCTTAAATTAGAGTTATGTAAAATTGTTATGTATAGTAGTCTGCAGTTTACAGTACACAGTTAACAGTACAAAATCCCTCTGTCTCTCTCCTTCGACAGGCTCAGGACAGGCTCTTTACGAAAGGGAGACTTCCCCATTATAAGGGTGGCGGGGGGATAAAGTGAATGGGATTTTGGCGCGGGGTGGAGGATTTATCAAGTTAAGCGAAAATTGGGAAGTGTATCATTTTCAGCTTAACAATTGGGAACTATTTTTGAAAGGAGGTACAATTGTGTCAAAAAGTCTAGTTCATTGGTCTGATTGCGCTGTAAATAGTGAACCTGCTTATCCTGCTGGTGAATGTGACTGTGGAGCTGCTAAAGCTCGCAAAAGATGGTGGATATATCTTTATCACCTCTTGCGTATCCATTTGCCTCACTTAAAAAGTGTTCTTGAGTCACGATTAAGGCAATTATTTCATTTACCTCAAAGAGCCGCCAACATGGTATCCTACCAGAACCCGAAGTGCCGCCAACTTGATACCCACGAATCACTTCATGCCTCCTTAAACTCAAACCATAAGCATGGGGTTGTATAACACGGGGATGAGTATGATAAGTAAACATCAGGATTTTCCTATTGTTGATAGCATCACAAATTATTTGGTTCATGATATCCCCTCTTAATGTGGACTCGGCTCGGAGAAAAAATTGTGCTAAGCACAATTTCCTCCTTTCTGCCACCCGCTCGCCTGGTGGCAGAAGCAATTATCCTATTGATTTTAGCAAAAGTCAATAGTTTCATTATATCAGCTTTACTATTTCCTCAATAGTCTAGATATTATTAGTTAATCCGGCTACCATCGTTGGTATTCTCGGATAAATGACAGCAGGCCACTACCTCCCCACCTCAAGCCTCGTCACCAGTGGAACGGGCAGGCCCGCCTCCATCATCTTGTCCTGCGTGGCGCGGACGTCGTACTCCACGCGGTAAACCCGGAACAGGCTCCCCTCGCTGTCGTAAATGGCATAGCTGGCGCGCGGGTCGCCGTCGCGGGGCTGGCCCACCGCCCCCGGATTGATTATTATACGGCTATTCCTAAGCACCAGCCCGATTCCCGACGAAAGCGATATGGAGGCAATCTTGTTTTCTTCCTGCTTGTACGCCAGCGGCACGTGGGTATGACCCACCAGGCAATAAAGCCCCTCGAAGTACGAGAAGTTCTTCTCGGCGATGCTGTTGGAAGCGACGTATTCCAGGAGGGGTGAGGCGGGGCTGCCGTGCGCCAGCAGGAAATCGTCCTTCTGCACGGTCATGGGCAGCTCTTCAAGATATTTCAGGTCTTCCGGGCTAAGCTTTTCCGCGGTCCAGCTGCAGGCCTGGGCGGCAACCGGATTGAACAGGGTCAGCTCCAGCTTGCCCACCGCGCCGAAATCGTGGTTGCCGGCAACGCAGACAGGATTATGCTCCCGCAGCAGCTTGATGCACCCGGCAGGCTCGGGGCCATAGCCGACGATATCTCCAAGGCACCAGACCTCGTCCACGCCGCCCTTATCCTCAATATCCTTAAGTACGGTGGACAGCGCCTCCAGGTTGGAGTGTATATCGGCCAGAATTGCGCAGCGCATTTAGGAATAATATAGCAGTTTTTGGTAAATATTAAAAGCAGAAACCCCGAAAAGTCAGCCGAGGGGGTAATATGATATAATCATAGCTGTGAAAGTATCCAGGCTGGGCGAGTTCGGGCTGATTGACCTGCTCAACAAGATGATAAAGGACGCCAAACTTAATACGGCGTCGTCCGACCTTATCCTGGGCATCGGGGACGATACAGCCGCATGGAAAGGCAGGGGGCAAGTCCAGCTGGCCACGGTGGACACGATGGTGCAGGGTATCCACTTCACGCTAGAAACGACCACCTGGGAAGAACTCGGCTGGAAGTCCTTAGCCATCAACATCAGCGATATCGCCTCGATGGGTGGAATACCGCGCTACGCGCTGGTGGCACTGGCGCTGCCCTACGATGCGGAGACGGGAAATATTACCGGCCTATACAAAGGAATGATAGAAATTGCCCGCAAGTATAAGGTGGCCATCGCCGGGGGAAACATAAGCCGGGCGCCGCAGGTATCAATAACCGTCACGGTACTGGGGAGCAGTCCGGACAGTAAAATACTCAAGCGCTCCGCGGCTAAAGTCGGCGACACCGTCGCCATAACCGGCTACGCGGGCAGCGCCGCCGCCGGAATGGAAATCCTGGAGAAAGGGCTCAAGTTCCATACCAAAACAACCCGCCACCTGAAAAACGCCTTCCTGCACCCGGTGCCGCGCGTCGAGGAAGGCAGGCTGCTGGTCAGGCACGGCATTACTACCGCCATCGACACCAGCGACGGGCTGCTGGCCGACCTGCGCCATATCTGCGAGGCCAGCGGGGTGGGGGCAAAGGTGATTACCGACCTGATACCGATAAACAACATGGTAAAAACCGGCTTCAAGGAAAAGGCGCTGGAACTGGCGCTGGGGGGCGGAGAGGATTACGAGCTGCTCTTCACCGGCGACGCCAGGAAAATCGCCGGACTAAAGGAAGATATCAAGTGCCCGGTAACCGTCATCGGGGATATTATCAAAAGCGAGCCGGGTAAAATAGAGCTGGTTGATGCCGATGGAAAGCCGGTCAAAACACGGCGGACGGGGTGGAAACATTTTTAACCTGCCGGAGACGTAATATGACAATGATACCGAAAGTGATACTGAATACCGACCTCAACGAGGGATTTTGTTTCGGGTGCGGGCAAAATAACCCCATCGGGATGAAGCTGCGCTTCAACAGGGATGGTGAGACCATCCGCACCGAGTTCACGCCGGACAAGATGCACCAGGGATGGCCGGGACTGCTGCATGGGGGCATCCTGTACTGCCTGCTGGACGAGACGATGAGCAACATGGCCTACGCCACGGGGAACACCTGCGTGACCGCCAGCATCGAAATCAGGCAGCGCCAGCCGGTCGAGGTGGAGGTGCCGCTCGTGATTACAGCCCGGATAACGCGCCACCGGAAAAAGGTCATCGAGACGGCGGGGAAAGTAACACTAAAAGACGGCACGGTCATCGCCGAGGCTACCGCCAAGCAGTTTATCGCGGAAAACCAGACGGAGCTGGGCGACAAGGTAAAGGAGACCCGCCGCCATGTCTGAATCCCGATTTGAAGCCGTACTCTGGGACATGGACGGCGTTATCGCCGATACTGCCGATTATCATTACGGCGCCTGGAGGGACGTATTCGGGGAAAGTGGGGTGGCATTCAGTAAAGAGGACTTCATGCGGCATTTCGGGCGGAGACATGACACGATTATCAAGTTCGCCCTCGGCGATAAGCTGACCCCGGAAGAAGTCGATGCCATTGCCGGGAAAAAGCAGGTTATCTACCGCGAGCGTGTATCTAAAAACGTCGTCCCGCTGCCGGGAGCAATCGAGCTGATAAAGTTACTCAACAAGCACAGGATAAAGACAGCCATAGCCACATCGGCGGTGTTGAAAAATATCGACGTTATCCTGAAAGGGCTCGGCATCCAGGACAGCTTCCAGGCAATCGCTTACGGCACGGAGGTAGCCGAAGGTAAGCCAAGCCCGCAGATATTCCAGCTGGCGGCTACCAGGCTGGGCGTAAGGCCGGCCGACTGCGTGGTTATCGAGGATGCCATCGCCGGAGTTGCCGCCGCCAAGCGCGCCGGTATGAAATGCATAGCGGTGACCAACAGCCACCCCGGCATGAGCCTGAAAAACGCCGACCTTATCGTGGACACGCTGGAAAAGGTTGATATAGAGATATTAAGAAGCCTTTTTAATAGCTGATATAAACTGATTTTGAGGAGTAATTGATGGAAAGGTCTCTGGTCTTAATCAAACCCGACGCCATGGAGAGGGGTCTGGCGGGGGCTATCATGGGGCGGCTTCAGGGGGCGGGGCTCAAGCTTACCGCCCTGCGGACGCTGCACATGGATAAATCCCTGGCGGAAAGGCACTATGCCATTCATAAAGAGAAGCCGTTTTTTAAAGACCTGGTTGAATATATAACGTCCGCGCCCATCGTGGCGGCAATATTTGAGGGCGATGGAGCCGTGGAGCGTATCAGGAAGCTCATGGGCGCCACCGACCCCGCTAAAGCCGAGGAGGGGACGATACGTAAGGACTACGGGCTGGACGTCCAGCGGAATTCCACGCACGCCTCCGACTCGCCGGAAAACGCGGAAATTGAGATAAAGAATTTCTTTAGTGTAAAAGAGATTTTCAGCTAGCTACACAATTAAGTAGATTGTTGGACAACATTAGTTTATTGCGTGTTATCATATTCCATACGTCGGCAGGTCACTGTCCCACCACGTTTCGGGGTTTCTCCCATAACCTGAATCACCATCCAGCTTTCTGAACATTCCGTTGAACACTGGTGTGGTAGATAAAATTTGTCTTATCAAATTGTGTATATGTATAAACGACTTATCCAGCTTGGAGAAGGGGCATGCAGCCAGACAGATGCCACAATCATGCCCGCCTATCCTCAGCCAATGTGAAAAACAATTGGGGGCTTTCTCATAGTATGTCTTAACGCCGGGATTGTTCCAGGGTCCCTGTACCTCCCACGAGGGTTCTGTCTCTATACTCAGGGCATTGCTTGGACAGACCTCGGCGCACTTCTTACAGGTACGACAAAAGCGGAATATACCGGCATCTATCGGCCTGGTAGGAGCCAGCGGCAAATCGGTAACAACCTTGTATACCCTCACCAATGGCCCCCAATATGGAGAAATCATCCTGTTCAAACGGCTCAATTCACCCAGCCCTGCCAGCACACCGAAACCAGGGCTATTACCCATAGTGCCCATATTGCCATCAGCCAGGCACTGATAACCAAGTCTGTTAATAAATTGCTGGAGGCGAAGCTGGACTGAAGTACCCTGCGAATAGGCCAGCGAAGAGGCAGCCGTAGCCAGTGCTGCCGGTGCTGTGGCCATGGAGAGTGGAGACATCCGGATGGTGTAGACAATAACCCATTTCGCTTTATAGGGTATCACCTTATTCTTCTTCGTCTCATAAGCCCTGTCTACATCCTCAAATTCCCACTTCCTACCGTCCCAGCCATCAAATTCGTATATCAGCTTACGTGTATTTTCGTCGAGTTCTACCACGCCAACAGAGTCGGCTCCATAAAGCTTAGCCGCCGCCCTGACCATCCGTGTATTTTCTTCGGGAGTGCCTTCATAGCGATGGTAGTCAAATCCGTCGGGTATGCCCGACATGGTGAAGGGAATCGGGATTTCAGGCCCGAGGAAGGCATGCTCTGTAGTTAAGAGTGATGTTAGCCATCCGCCGGCGACCAGAGCTTTTTCTCTAAGGGTGTACCCCAGCTCATTTTCAATTATAGATTTCGTAGCTTTTTCGGCCGACTGCTTTCCCAATTTCATCGCATTATCGGGGCCAACAGCTTCGGAAAAACCGTTGACGAACATGATATTACTGGAATCAAAGCGCTTCATCCGGCCCCAATCGATTTCCACAGTGGGCTTATCGACTTCTCTTATCCACCATGGCAATTTCCTCTCTGCCGCCTTTGATGCTTTGACCTCATCAAGGTCACGGTATCGCGTAGAACCCGGGCCACCGCCATGGGTATCTCCCTCCAACCAGAGTTTCTTCATGAACCCTCTCTTACTCTGTGAACTGTGGTACTTCATGACTACTGTCCCTTTCTATACTGGATCCCCCGTCCTGCTAAACAGCTCGGGTATATATACAAAGGTCCACGCGTAACTATCCAGGCTTTCATGTGGCAAGACCAACTAATCACCTTCCGTATTTTGCAAATAGTCTATTAAGCTTGATTTTTGTTGTCGATTGCCCTACTTTTTCACTGTCAAAGCTTTAATAATTTTCCTCACGATTGCTGGATTTTTATACACCCACAATGACAATAGGGAAAAGGCAACTAGAAACAGAAATAATCCAAGATATAATAATGAATAGCTTGAAACCATATTGTATAACAAGATAATGTTTAATATTAATGAAAAAATGAATATGGCTAGCCCTATTTGTGATATACTGTCTGTTTTTTCTTTGGTTTTAGGATTTACCTCTTTTTTTTCTTTCTCTGTTTGCGGAGTTTCTGGTTTAATCCCATAATATTTACACAATTCTTTATATGTATAAACTCTTCTACATCTTTTATTTTTACATCTATATAACAAAATTAGAGTATCAAATTCCAATTCCCTTTTACATTGTGGACATTTAAACTTACGATAAGTGAACTTTTTTTCTTCTTCAGTAAAAGTCTCTTCCTTTGCATACTTTAAGAATTGGAAATTACATCCACAATGTTTGCACGCCCACTGATATGTTGTAAAATTCTCACCCTTAATTCTTCTGACTTCATGAGTCCAACACCTAGGACATTCCGCTTCACTATTATCATAAATTAACCTTGTTTCCGGGTTAGATAAAATACTATAGGCCTCGTTTAACTTCTTTAATATTTCACTCGCTCTCGGGTCATTATTTATATCCGGATGATACTTTTTTACAAGCATTCTATATGATTTTTTTATTGCATCAACAGGAGCTCCTTTTTTCAATCCTAAAGCCTCGTAATACCTGTATCTCCGTTTGACTTTATATTCAATATCCATCTTTCATCAACGTAACAACGTAATACAATTATTCCTACTGAATTTTTAGCACGACTTTAGCATCCTGCCAGAGTCCGTCCAGGTTATAGTAATCACGCTCCGCCGCGCCGAAAATATGTATTATAACGTCGCTGTAATCGAGTAGAATCCAGCCGGAGTCGGCACTTCCCTCGCGGTGATGCGGCAGGACGCCCCCTTGTTTAAATTCCATTTCAATTTCGTCGCTGATGGTGCGCATCTGCCGGGCGCTATCACCGGCGCAGATAACAAAATAGTCCGCAAAGCTGCATTGTTCACGGACATCCAGCAGGACGATATTGCCGGCCTGCTTGTCGCCGGCGATTTCAACGGCTTTACGGGCTAGTTCCAGTGCTTCCAGTTATAATCCCTCCCTGTCTAACTCCTAAATTATAACACATGCCGTCAGAGCACGTGTATATTTTGCCCTTCGGAAAAAGGCTGTTATAATTAGGGAAAACAGGGGCTTACTCCTCTATTTTTTTTATATTCTTTAAGAAGGGGCTCTACTTTTTATGGCTAAGACGACGGAAGTTAAAGACGGCATTTGCTATATGTGCACCACCGCCTGCCCGATGAAGGTCCATGTCCGTGACGGCAGGGTGGTTAAGGTCGATACGGCAGACCCGAGTGTCAATCACTGCCCCCGCTGGAAAGCCCAGACGGACTTTATTTACCACCCGGACCGCCTTCTTTACCCTCTTAAGCGCGCCGGCAAGCGGGGGGACAATAACTGGCAGCGCATATCCTGGGACGAAGCGCTGGATATAACGGCCGACGGCCTCCAGAAAGTCAAGGACGAATACGGACCCGAATCCGTTGTTTTCTGGATTGCCTACACTAAAGAGCCGCGACCCTATTTCCACCGGCTGACCCACGCCTTCGGTTCGCCCAACTACTGCACCGAAAGCAGCACCTGCTTTTCAGCCACATGGGTAGCGGCTAACCTTACTTACGGTGCGGAATATTCCTATATGACGGCGTCCAGCGCCGGCATCGACCCGGAGACCAGATGCAAGATAATCTGGGGGTCGGCAGTGATATCGACGCCCCCCGTCTGGCAGGTTAATCTTAAAGCTCAAGAAAAGGGCATCAAACTCATCGTCGTCGACCCGCGCCGCACGGAAATCGCCGCCAAAGCCGATATCCACCTCCAGCTCCGCCCCGGCACCGACGGAGCCCTGGCGCTGGGCATGATGAACGTAATCATAAGTGAAAACCTGCATGATAAAGACTTCCTCGATAAATGGACAGTCGGCTTCGAGGGTTTGAAAAAACTCGCTCAAGAATACACTCTAGAACGCACAGAAAAAATCACTTACGTTCCCGCAGCGAAAATCAGGGAGGCTGCTTTACTTTACGCCAGGAACAAGCCGGCTAAGCTGCACTTAAGCGCCAACGGCACCACCCACC
Source organism: Dehalococcoidales bacterium (assembly GCA_016930185.1). Lineage (GTDB taxonomy): Bacteria > Chloroflexota > Dehalococcoidia > Dehalococcoidales > RBG-16-60-22 > RBG-13-51-18. The sequence continues at coordinate 56,435 of JAFGHK010000076.1, forward strand.
ATGCCAACGGCGTGCAGAACCACCGCGCCGTGATTCTGCTGGCGGCGCTGACCGGCAACATCGGCGTGCCCGGCGGCAATATGCCGCACCCCGTTTTAAAGCCAAAACCAAATGACATCACTCTCCATGATAGGGTAGAAAAAATGCCCCCCGGCGTGGGCGCGGCGCGCTTCCCGATATGGACGAAGCGATACCACGAAATGCAGTCGAACGCTATAGCCGACCAGATTGAAAGCGGAAAGCCCTACCCTATAAAAGCAATGTTCTCCGCGGGACTGGATATCCAATTTTTTGCCAATCCACGGCGTATAACCAACGCCCTGAAAAAGCTGGACTTCATCGCTGTGACGGAATATTTCCACACGCCCGGCACGCAGACGGCGGATATCGTCTTGCCCATCGCCTCCTGGCTGGAAAGGCCGATTCTCCTGACCGAATACACCGATACTATCAAGCTGATACAACCGGCCGTCAGCCCTCCCGGCGAGTGCCGGTCGGAATGGGATATATATTCCGAACTCGCAAAGCGATTGGGCTTCGGGGACCTGTTCTGGGACGGCAGCTTTGAAAAGTGCGCCGACCATATTCTGGAACCCCTGAAAATCACCTGCAACTACCTTAAAACAAGACCGGAGGGCATCAAACCAGAAACAGAACCGAGGCCGGCGAAACACTATGAAAAGACAGGCTTCAGGACAGCTTCCGGAAAGGTGGAGATAGCCTCTTCGGTGCTGAAAGAACACGGCATCGACCCCCTCCCCGTTTACCGGGAGCCGCCGGAAAGTCCGCTGTCCCAACCGGAACTGGCTGAAAAATACCCGCTGGTAATGACCACCGGCGCCAGGGTCATGGCATACACTCATTCCCAATTCCGCAACATACCCCAACTCCGCACGTTGATGCCCGACCCGCTGGTAGATATCAACCCCGCCGATGCATCACCTCGCGGCATTAAGACCGGCGATACGGTGACCGTCAGCTCGCCGCGCGGCAGCATCAGGATGAAAGCCTGCGTGACCGACACGATACTGCCCGGCGTTGTTACCCTGCCCCACCACTGGCCCAGCGAGGCAAACGTCAACGAGCTGGTGGACGACAGGACACTCGACCCTATCTCCGGGTTTATCCCCTGTAAATCGCAGCTCTGCCAGGTAGCTAAATACTAAAAACACGTGGAGGCATCATGAATTTATCTCCGAAAGATAAGCTGAAGTTCAAGGCCAATCCCGCAAAATACATAGAGGTAGAGATAAAACGATATGCCGCCGGAAGCCCCTTAAACCGCCTGCCCGACTACGATAACGAGCCGGTTATCGAGGAGCCGCTGGTGGGCTTTGCTAATGGCTACGACCCGATTTTCGATGAGTTTAAAAAGGATTCTGTCATCGGCGGTTTTCATCTCACCCCTCTGGAAGCCTTTAAATTCTATTCCGAAAAACAGGATAAGCCAGCCGTAACAAGCCAGCCGGCCGCATTAAGCGTAATATCGGTCGGCTTTACCCTGCCCAGGAAGACCCGCTTGAGCAACCGGCCGAAATCAAGAATGGCAGCCCCCAAGTGGCGCTACGCCTACGGTCTGGCTTTCATGCTGATGTCGGAGACTTTAAGTCATGTCGTGTCCCTGCTGGAAAGCGCCGGCCATCGCGCCGTAGCCCCCGTATGCACCCGGCCCATGTCCTTCCCTATTATACGCGACGGTCTGCCTTACGCGGACTGGTCGGAAAAACACGCCGCTTACGCCGCCGGAATGGGCACTTTCGGTCTCAACACCAGCCTGATAACGCCTTCAGGCATATCCGCCCATCTCGGCAGCCTGATAACGGATTTAGCCATTAGGGCCACCCCCAGAACATATGACAATCTCCACGCCTACTGCCTGCACTTCCGCGACGGTTCCTGCGGCAAGTGTGCGTCACACTGTCCTTCAGGTGCGGTCAACACCCTGTCCTTCCGGGCTAAAAAGTGCCTGGACTACACAATGAATGACCTGCAGAAATTAAGTCGGGAACTGGAGGGCGAATTAAAACCCCCCGACCACCCCATGTGCGCCCTCTGCCAGATAAGGGTGCCCTGCGAAGCCTGTATTCCCGCCGCTAAATCGGCATAAAAACAGGCACAATAATTCCAAACCGGAACGTTGCTAGATGGGCTGCGGTTTTCTTTAGAATTTCTTTACAAAATCTTAATGATTCTTTATGTTAGTTTAGGCGTTTCTACATAACAAAAAGGTAGACTGGGAATAGGTAAAAACCACCAATTCAGGTAAGGGTTAACCCTTACTTTTCTGAAAACGCAAGCTGGGGAAAAATGCGAATATTAACCGCGCATTTTAATAGGCGTTTCCTTAAGCTGCTGACCGCGGCTTTGATAATTTCTCTAATATTAAGTATTATCGGGCCGAATAGCGCTTCAGCGAATCCCGGCTGGTACAATACAAACTGGCAGCACCGCAAGAAAATCACCATCCACGCCGCAGGGGTCCCGGCCGCCTTAACCGATTTCCCCGTACTTATCCAACTTGGGTCCGATGGTGACCTTGCCGCCAGCACGCAAACTGATGCCGATGATATCATTTTCACCGCCTCCGATGAAGTCACCCGACTCTCTCATGAAATTGAATATTTCGACGATGCAACAGGCAACCTGACAGCATGGGTGAAGATTCCCAGCCTGTCCTCGGTAAGCGACACCGATATTTACATGTATTACGGCAATGCCAGCGTCGGCAACTCGGAAAATGTCACCGATGTCTGGGACAACAATTACAAGATGGTGCAGCACCTGGAGGAGACGTCCGGCACTCATAATGACTCAACCCAATATAACAATGACGGAACGCCTATCATTGCGCCTGCATCCAATCAGAATGCGGCCGGGCAAATCGACGGCGCGGATTACCTGGACGGGAATGATCATGTATCTCTCACAGCTTCTGATAGTATCTTACCCTCAAATCTTAATTTTACTATTTCTGCCTGGGCAAAACTGGATACCGTCAAAGCCGGGACTTATGCCCCTAACAGGATATTCACGATTTTAGAAAATGCTACCAATTCAAATTTTGCGCTGGGCGTCTCCAGCGATAGCAAGATAGCCGGCTTTACCAGAAATGGAGTTACGGCTGTTGAATTCAAGGGTGGCACCATAAATACAGGGCAATGGTTTTATTTTACTCTCATCAAGCAAGGAACGACACACCAGCTATATTTAAACGGTTCCGCTTCTGGCGGCGCGGTTAACTATACACCAACAAACCAGCCGAGCAGTGATAACGCCTCAATCGGTCAGGACACATTCAGCGGAACCAGATTCTGGGATGGCATTATTGATGAAGTGCAGATATCTGACATCGCCCGAACGCCTGACTGGATTACAACAAGCTACAATAACCAGGTAAATCCGGCGGGATTCTTTACGCTGGGACCGGAGGAAGACGCGACCGTACTGCCCACGGTAACTACCAATGACGCCACGGTGGTGCAGGAAACAATCGCCACTCTCAACGGCTTCCTCAATAACGACGGCGGCGGGGCCTGCCAGTATGCCTTCGAATGGGGCACTGCTCCCGGCGTCTATACCGCCAATATTTCCTGGACAGGCAGTATCAATACCGGGGCGAATTTCAACACTAATCTCGTTGGCCTTACCAAGGGGCAGCCATACTACTACCGCGCCATGGTCAAAAATGCCTCCGGCGTCGATTACGGGGGAGAAATACACTTCCTTACCAAGCCGGACGGTCCCCCTGTTCTTACGGCTAGCACCAACAGCAGCTCGCAGATCGACCTGACATGGACAAAAGGCACCGGCGCCCAGAAAACGATGATACGGCGCAGCACTGGAACCTATCCCGCTAATTATACGGACGGCGTGCAGGTCTATTTCGACACCGGCACGAGCTTTTCCGATACCGGACTTACCAATAACACGACCTTTTACTACCGCGCCTGGTCGGAGGTCACCGGAAGCCAGCAGTTTTCCAATACTTTCGCCTCCGCCAATGCCAAAACCCTTGCAGCCCCGTTCGTATCCCCCTCAACAATCGGCGGCAAGGTTTACTCCGTAAATAAAGCGGCCGTCCTGCTGCCGTGGATTATCGGCGGGCTGGTATTAGTCATAATACTAATCAATATTCTCTTATACGTGAGGAAAAGGGTAAAATCGCGGCCATCTGCTGGTAGAACTGCCTCTCTCAAACCAAGGCCTCCTCCCTAACGGGCACTCCGTTAGGTGACCAGATTAATAAGGTCGTAAACCAGTAGCGCTATCACTCCGGAGGCCGGTATCGTGAATATCCACGCCCAGACGATACGCAGCGTCACGCCCCAGCGTACCGCCGAAAGTCGATTGACAGACCCCACCCCAGAAATAGCCCCGGTGATAACATGAGTGGTGCTGACCGGGATACCTAGATTCGTGGACAGGAAAATGCTGGAGGCGGCAGCCGTTTCTGCGCAAAAACCGTCAATCGGTCTTAGTCGGGTAATCTTCTGCCCCATCGTTTTTACGATACGCCATCCCCCGGTAAGCGTACCCATAGCGATAGCGGCATGAGCGCTTAAAACCACCCATAAAGGCACCTCGAACTGCTGAATCAGACCCCCGGCAAAAAGGAGGCTGGAAATGATGCCCATAGTTTTTTGCGCATCGTTGCCGCCGTGGCCCAGACTGAACGCCGCCGCTGAAAACAACTGTAAAATACGCGACCATTTGTCTATTGCCGCCGGACTCTGCTTATAAACAACCCACATGGCAACAACTTTTAATATCAAACCCAGGAACATACCCAGTAAAGGCGCCAAGAAAATGAAAGCAAGGGTTCTTATCAAGCTATTATTCCAATCAGGGGTAATAATAATCGCATCGAACCCGCCTTTAGCTATCGCCGCGCCGATGTAGCCTCCGATTAAAGCATGAGATGAACTGCTCGGCAGACCGAAGTACCAGGTAACCAGGTTCCAGGCAATCGCCCCGATGAGTCCCGCCAGGATTACGGAAGCGGTCACAATCTCAATATTCACTAACCCGCTGCCGATAGTCTCGGCAACTCCTGTGTGGAAGATGAGAAAGGCTATAAAGTTAAAAAAAGCCGCCCATACGACTGCCTGGCGGGGTGATAATACCCTGGTGGAGACGACGGTGGAAATGGAATTGGCGGCATCGTGCATGCCGTTAGTGAAGTCAAATATCAGAGCAATTACGATAATTGGTACGATAAAATACAGGCTCGTTTCCAATAGTCAATCCTTGCTCTTAATAGGGAAGCCAGTCAGATTATACAGTATGAAAAGGAACTTTGCGAATTACCTATGCTGTAATTGAAAACATACTTTTCAAACTCGATGCTAGTCTGATATACTGGACGTATCCTGAATACTTGAGGTTTGAGTAGACCGATGGACTTGAAATCGATACTGGAAAACGCCGCCGGACGCCTGGGTGATAAGGCGGCTCTTATCTTAGGCGAACGCCGTATCTCATTCGCCCGTCTGGAAGAAGATTCAAATAGATTTGCCCATGCGTTGATAAAAACTGGGGTGAAAAAGAGCGACCGCGTGGCGATGCTTTTAACCAACAGACCGGAGTTCGTGGTTGCTTTCTTCGGCGTTATGAAAGCGGGCGCCATCGCCGTACCGCTGGATACACGCTATGTAATCGACGAACTGAAAAGCCTCTGTAACGACTGCACCCCCAAGGTATTAGTCATCGAAGAGCCCCCGCTGGCATCGCTGGTTTCCGCCATTCCCGAATTCAAATCCGTCCGGCATATCATTACCCTGAACTACCCTGAAGATGAAAAATTTATCAGCTACCAGAATATCATGGCGGATAATCCCCCTTCAAGCGTTAAAACAGACATCAACCCCGATGATACTGCCATTATTTCCTACACGGGAGGCCCCACCTATAAACCCCACGGCGTAGCCATATCTCACCGCAGCGCTTATACCGAAGCTATCAATTCCGCCGCCACGTTCGAGCAGACGGCGGACGACGTGTTCATGCTCTTCGCCCTGCCGATGTACCACCAGTTCGGGCTGACAGCCGTGCTGCTGGCATCCATATACACGGGCAACACCATCGTGGTCGTGCCGGGCACGGGGCGGTCAATCGAGAGCTTCATGGAGGCCGTGGAACGGGAAAAGGGCACGATGTACTGCGGCGTCCCCTATATTTATTCCCTGATGGTGAACGTAGCCAGGCGGGTGGGGGTCAAAAACGACCTTAGCTCGCTGCGACTGCTGGCCAGCGGCGGGGCGCCCCTCGAGCCAGTGGTGATTAAGCAGTTCAAGAAGTATTACGGACTTGATATTCGCGATATTTACGGACAGACGGAATCAATCTGCCACGTTTGTGTAATGCCCATCCACGGCACGGGGAAAATAGGCTCATCGGGCAAGGCCCTGGCCTGCTGGGAGATGAAGATATTCGATGATGACGATAACGAGATGCCTCCGGGCCAGGTGGGAGAGATAGTGCTGCGGGGTCCGCTGATGAGCGGCTTTTACGGCAAGCCGGAGGCCACCGCCAGGACGCTGAGAAACGGCTGGCTGCACACCGGCGATATGGGCTGGATGGATGAAGAAGGCTATCTTTTTATCACGGAGCGCAAGAGACGGATGCTCATTTTAAAGGGGCAGAATATATTCCCCGCCGATATCGAGGCGGTTCTGGAGACCCATCCCAAGATAGCTGAAGCGAGGGTAATGGGGTCGATTGACCTGATACGCGGCGAGACGGTTAAGGCAATCGTGCGCCTTAAACCCGATGAAAAAGCTACGGAGCAGGAAATCAGGCAGTACTGCCAGGGACGCATGGCCGATTACAAATTGCCCAGAGAAGTAACCTTCGTGGACGTGATGCCGGAGGTGATACCGCTTTGGCGCCGGATGCAGTTTAAGGAAGAGGACGTTAAGCTAGAAATATCAGACTAGTGTTCCAGACGACGATAGCGAAATAACCCGCCACGGCAATCCATGTAGTAACCATGGCGGTTTTAGGGAAGCGGCGGTGGATATCAAACAATACCAGGGCGCAGAACAGCGCTCCGGCTACTTTCAGAATCATAAAGGTGGGCTCGCCCACGAGCTCTTCCAGGAATGGGTTGGCCTCCGAGGCGTTGCCTCCGTTTATAAGGTACTCCGTCAGCACCCCGTCGAGGACAACCAGGCACACAAGAATAATGAGTAGATATATTATCTTTTTACGGCTGCCCTGCGTTAATAACTGTCCTATTGCCAAAATATCTCCGCCGAATACGTAAAAAAGAGAAGTAAAATCTATTCTATCTGCCTTGAGTATAGCATAGAAAATCGGGGTGGGGTATTAAATATTCATTAAAAATTATAAGCTTTTTATAAAAATCAGTCAGCTCCACTCGCCGGCGTTCGCCCATACGCGCGCCATCTCCTGCGCCAGCGGTTTGTGCTCCGCCCTTTCCATGCTGGGGTCAAGGCGGAACAGCTTCATCGCCTCGTTGCGCGCCAGTTCCAGAATAGCCACGTCGGACATCTTTGCCATCCGCAGGTCGGGCAGTCCGCTCTGGCGCGTCCCGAAGAACTCGCCGGGACCCCTTAATTTCAGGTCCTCCTCCGCCAGCTTGAAACCGTCGTGGGTATTCTCTATTATGTCAAGTCGCTGCCGCGCTACCTCGGAGGGGTTTTCCGAAAGCAGCATGCAGTAGCTCTGCTCCTGTCCGCGCCCTACCCGTCCCCGGAACTGGTGGAGTTGTGAAAGCCCGAAGCGGTCGGCGCTTTCTATGAGCATTACCGTGGCGTTCGGGATATCGATGCCGACTTCTATAACCGGCGTGGAAACAAGAACGTCCAATCTGCCGACGCGGAACTCCTCCATGACCGCGTCCTTGTCCGCCGACGCCAGTCTGCCGTGCAGCAGGCCGACTTTCAAATCCGTGAAGACCTCCTGTGATAAACGCTCGTACTCCACTGCCGCCGCCTGTGCGGCGACGGCTTCCGACTCCTCAATCAGCGGACAGAGAATGAAAGCCTGGCGACCCTCGGAAACCTGTTTCCGCACGAAGGCGTAAGCGCTTTCTCTCTGTTCGGGCTTGAGCCACTTCGTTTTTACGGTCTGGCGTCCCGGCGGCAATTCGTCGATAACCGAAAGGTCGAGGTCGCCGTAGAGCGTAAGGGCAAGGGTGCGGGGTATCGGGGTGGCGGTCATCACCAGCATGTGCGGGTTGAAGCCCTTTTCCCGCAGCGCCGAACGCTGTTCCACGCCGAAGCGGTGCTGCTCATCGACGACGGCAAGTCCTAGTTTAGAAAACTCCAGCCCTTTTTGCACCAGCGCGTGCGTGCCGATAACGATATCGACCTCACCGGCCTGCACCTGTTTCTGGATTTGCCTTTTACCCTTCTGCTTGATATCACCGATAAGCATAGCCACGTTAACGGGATTGTCTAAAACGCCTTTATAGCTGCGGAGGTAGCCTTCGCCCTCTTCTTTGCCCAGTTTCGAAAGCAGCTGGCAGATAGTGGCGAAGTGCTGCTCGGCGAGGATTTCCGTGGGCGCCATGAAGGCCCCCTGATGCCCGTTAGCCGCCGCCGTCAGCAAAGCGGCAGTAGCCACTACCGTCTTGCCGCTGCCGACCTCTCCCTGCAGAAGACGGCTCATGGGGACTTTTTTATTCAAGTCGGCGAGTATCTCCTTGAGCACCTTGTCCTGAGCCGACGTAAGGGTAAAAGGCAGGGAGTTAATAAATTGCTCTATAAGGCCTGTTTGAATATCGAAAGCCGAGCCCGGCCGGCCCTCCTGCCAGTTGCGCTTCTTGTTCATCACGCCCAGCTGCAGAAGGAAAAGCTCATCGAAAGCGAGGCGCACGCGCGCTTTATTTTTGGTTTCTTCGCTGTCCGGGTAATGCGCCTGGCCGATGGCTTCCGGCAGTTTCAGCAGCTTGAGGCGTGTCCGCAATTTATCCGGCAGGAAATCGGTTACGCGCCCGGCCCACCGGTCGATGAACTCCTTCATCAGCCTCCTGACCTGGCGGGGCCGCAGTCCCTGGGTCAGCGGATAGACCGGCACCAGTCGCCCCGTGTGTACTGTATCCTGCCCTTCCATGAGCTCCCAGTCCGGCGACAGGAACACGTGGCGCCCCCTGAAAAGACTTACCCGGCCGCTTAATATTATCCGGGCATTGGTGGTCAAGGTCCTGGCTAAATACGGCTGGTTAAACCAGACGACGCGGATATTGCCCGTCTCGTCGCCGACGATGGCCTCGGCGCTGCGCCGGCCGCCGGGCCGGGTCTCCTGCGCCTGCCAGACATTAGCCACAATGGTCTGCTCTTCCCCCTCGACAAGCTGCGAGATATGCTTGAGCTTGCTGTAATCGAGGTGGCGATGGGGGAAGTAGTAAAGCAGGTCGCGCACCGTTTTCACGCCCAGCTTGCCGAACTTGGTAGCCATCGTCGGCCCCATGCCCTTAACGACTGTTATGGGGGCATCCAGTGCCACCGCCTGCCCTCCTGCGGAAGGAGCGACCTTTTTCACTGCCTTCACAGGCGTTTTTTTCCTGGGTGATGGAGGGGTCGCGTTTTTAGAAGGGGCGGCAACGGTATCAGCTTTGCCTGCCATGCCATCCAGGAACTTCAGGACGTCTTGAGTCCACACTGCGCGCTGCTCTTTAGTCATCGCGGCATAGTCGGCTTTAAAAAGCTTCTGAAATTTCGCCAGGAGGCGCGGGGTTTTTACCGACTGCACGGCGCCGGCCGACCAGTTACGTAAAAACCCATCCAGTCCCCCGAAGACGGCCGTATTTGTGTATTCGCGCTGTTTTTCAAGCTGGAGGACTTTACGCAGAGATTCGGTGTTCATAAAACAATACCCGCCCTATTATAGTAAAAAAGCGGGTGAAAAAGCACGGAGAAGGATAATAAGTTCAGGTTTATATATAGCTTATTTATCGCCCAGCACCGATACCACTAAAAGCCCGGGGCCGGTGTGCGTGCCGATGACCGGTGTGGTGCGGGTACGGTAGATACGCTCCTCTGGGAATATCGTGCTAAGGCGTTTCACCAGCAGGTCGGCATCATCGGGGCAGGCGGCTTCTTCCACCGCCATCTCCTCGATATTCGAGTAACTCGCTGCGAACCTACAGAGACGTTCTATCGCCTTTTCCCTTGAACGTGCCCTGCCGGCCGGTTTTACCAAACCGTCTTTAAGAGTTATAATAGGATTTATTTTCAGTATCGAACCCATCAGGGCCTGCGCCAGACCGATACGCCCTCCCCGCTTGAGAAACTCCAGCGTAGTAAAAGCTGCCTGTATATCTACCCGCGGGAGGTTGCGGCGTACTATCTCCATTATTTCATCGAGTTTAGCCCCTTCTTTGGCCGCCTGTGCCGCCTTTATCACGACAAACCCCTCCGCCATTACGGCACTTAAGGAATCGACTACCTCGATACGGCACTCGCCCTCCATCAGGTTGGCGCTCTGCAGAGCCGCATTATAACAACCGGTCAGCTTGGAACTCAGCATGATAACCAGGATTTCATCGGTCTCCTCGGCCAGCCGGGCGTAGGTACGCGCGAACATGTCCAGTGAAGGCACGGCGGTAGTCGGCATGGTTTTACTGGTTGCCAGTCTCTCATAAAACTGGTCGTTGTTAATATCGACGCCGTCCCGAAAGGTCTCTTCGCCGAATCTTAAAAGCACCGGAATCACGGAAATATCGAGTTCATCAATTACCTCGGGGGGTATATCAGCGACGCTATCGGTAACAATTTTAACTGGCATAATATTGATAAACCGTTAAATAAATAATGATATCTTTATTTATCACCCAACACCGCCACACCGACAACTCTCGGCCCCACGTTGGTGCCGATTACCGGGCTTACCTTGGAGCGGTAAATCCTCTCCTTCGGGTAGATAGCGCCGAGACGTTCGACAAAAGCATCCGTCTCATCAGGCGTGGTAGCATCCTCAACCGCCATTTCCTCGATTTTAGAATAGCTTACCGCAAAATTGTATAGCTGGTCAATTGCTTTAGCGCGCGAGCGCTCCCTGGCGAACGGAAAGACCTCCCCGTCTTTGATACCGAGGACAGGATTAATTCCCAGCATCGAGCCCATCAGGGCCTGGGCTTTCCCGATGCGCCCTCCCTTTTCCAAATATTCAAGGATATCAAAAGCTATCCGGATACCTACACGGGATACATTGCGCCGGGTCAGCTTCACCAGTTCGTCAAGGTCCGCCCCGCGGCTTGCAGCCTTGGCGGCGGCTATAACAATCAGCCCTTCCGCCATCATGGCTAATTCCGAAGCAATCACCTCCACCCGGCACTCGCCCTTCATAATGCCCACAGCCTTTAAAGCCGATTCGCTGGTGGCGCTAAGCTTGCGGCCGATGGTTATTACCAGGATTCCATCGGCTCCTTTAGCCAATCTATCATAAAATTCCGCACATATCTGTGGGGAGGGCGTGGAAGTAGTGGGCAACTCACGGTTTTTCGCCAGTATCTCATAGAATTCGTCGGTGGTTATATCCACGCCATCACGGTAAGTAACCGCATCAAAGACAACGTTCAAAGGCACTACCGTAATCCCCAATTCGGCAGCTACGGCTTCAGGTATGTCAGAAACGCTATCGGTAATAATCCTGACAGTCATTATTTGTTTTCAGCTTCCAGAATCGTTACCGCCATAGCATTGGGACCGGAATACGTGCCGACTACAGGACTGATTATCGAGCGCAGGATGCGTTCCTTGGGATAAATATCGCTAAGCCGCTCCACCAGCATATCGGCATCTCCAGGATTGGTGGTATGCTCCACCGCCAGCCCTTCGATTCTTCCCTGGTAGCCGGCGACAACACCGGCAAAGTAATCAATCCCGGCCCGCATGGAGCGCACTCTTGTCAGCGGCGCCATTTCTCCGTCCCTGACTGTGAGTATCTGTTTGACGGATAGCATCGCACCCAGGAATTCCTTGGCTTTGCCGATACGCCCGCCCTTAGCCAGGTATTTAAGGGTATCAAAATAAGCGAGTAGATGTGAACGTTGATGAGCCTTACGCGCCATATCTGCAACTTTTTCCAGGCTGGCACCCTTTTTTACAGCATCAACAGCGGCAGCGACAATCAGCCCCTGCCCCATGGCTACCGTCAGCGAGTCAACTATTACAATATGGCATTTTCCCTCGACATATTCTCTGGCCTGCATCGCCGACTGGTAGGTGCCGCTTAGCTTGCTGGAGACGACAATCACCAGTATTTCGTCGGTTTCCTTCGCCAGCTTGTTAAAGACATCGGCAAAATCATTAGGGGTCGGCTGCGTTGTCGAAGGCAGTTTAGGCTCATTTACCAGCCTACGGTAGAAATCCTCGCTGCTTATATCAACCCGGTCGCGATAGACTTCCTCACCGAAGCGCACGTATAACGGTACCACGGTCACACCAAGCTGTGCCACCAAGTCACCGGTAATATCAGACAAAGTATCCGTTACAATTTTTACCGTCATCCCGGTTACCGCCTTTCTATTCTATGGATAGAATATAACTATAATGTGGCTGGTTGCCTTTTATCAGTTCAACCTGCAGATTGGAATACTGCTCGGTGATGCTGGTATCTATATTTTCAGCTTCTTCAGCTGTAATATCTTCTCCATAATAAATGGTAACTACCTCCGCCTGTTTCATGTCCAGCTTACCCAGAATTTTACTGATAACATCAAGATCGGTGTTCCCGGCAGCGATGAGTTCATCATCCAGCAGGCCGATGGGCTGTCGCCTTTTTATTTTCAGTCCGTTTATCCTGGTGGCACGCACGGATTTGGTAACTTCAATTGTCTTAACGGATGGAAGGGCTTTTTCCATAATGTCGACGTTGGCTTTGAAGTCCGTCTCGTAGTCGAAAGCTAGCAGAGCCACCACGCCCTGCGGAATTGTTTTCGTGGGCACTACCTTGATTTTCTTTTCCGTTAGCGATTGGACCTGTTCGGCGGTGAGAATGATATTTTTATTGTTCGGCAGGATGATAATATTTTCCGAAGGCACGGACTGCACTACCTGCAGTATATCCTTTGTACTGGGATTCATCGTCTGGCCGCCCGGGACTACTGCTGCCGCCCCGAGGCTACCGAAAACTTCAACCAGGCCATCCCCGGAGGCTATAGCGACAACAGCCGTATCCGTGGCGGGCATTCTCTCTTTCTGCATCTCCAGGAAGTCCTGGTGCTGCTCATCCATATTCCTGATACTCACCTGGTGCAGGGTGCCCAGCTTGGTAGCGAAATGTATGATATTACCGGGCTCAAGGGTATGTATATGGACACGTACTGCCGAATCATCGCCGACGACAATCAGAGATTCGCCTTTTCTCTCCAGCCTCTTCTTGATGTCATCCGGCTCCATTTTTTCACCCTTTATAAGGAATTCGGTGCAGTATCCGAAAGGTACTTCATCAACGCCGGCTACTTGAGGCAGGGGTAAGGTTAGCGGTAAATCGCTGACGATTATCTGCGGCTTGCGTAGTCGCATCGCCTCTGTTTCTCCCTTGAGAAAACGCAGGGCTCCTTCCATGATGGTGTAAATCCCCTGACCGCCGGCATCGACCACCCCAGCGTCTTTCAGCACTTTAAGCAGTCTGGGGGTCCTGGCTACGGAGTCCCCTGCGGCGGTTACTACGGCATCCAGCAGGACGATGATATCCTCTTCACCCTGTTCAACCTGCGCTTGCGCTTCTTTGGCGGCATCTTTCATCACCGTCAGCATCGTGCCTTCAACCGGATTGCTGACGCCGTTATATGCCACTTCCGCCGATTTCTGTAACGCTTCAGCCATATCCCTGGTATTGAAGGACTCTTTGCCATCCAGTCCCTGCGCCAGGCCTCGCCATACTTGAGAGAGAATTACACCGCTATTACCCCGGGCCCCCATGAGAGCACCTTTGGCCATAGCATGGGCAACCCCGGAAGCGCTGTTATCGGGGGCGCGGTAGGCTTCCTCCATCGTTGAACGCATGGTAAGCATCATATTGGTGCCGGTATCGCCATCGGGAACAGGGAATACATTGAGGGCATCTATATCCGCGGAGCTTTTTTCAAGCCAGGTGGTAGCGGCGGAAAACATGTCCCGCAGCACCTGTCCCGCGATATCATTAACTTTGCTCATTTCTCTACCATCCTTGCCAGTTTATATGTATTATCGTCACTGCCACCAAGGACACTCTGTTTGCTAATCCAGACGCATTATGTTACTATTAATTGGCAGAATTTGCAATACCTTAGCATGATTTCAAAGGAGAAAAACAGGTTTGAAGTGCGATTTATGCGGTAAAACGCCGCAATACGGTCATAACGTCAGCCATTCCAAGAGACACACCAAGCGCGACTGGACGGCTAATATTCATCCCGCTACCATCATGATTAACGGTAAGATGAAGCGAGTGAACATCTGCACCCGGTGCCTGCGTACCCAGAATAAGACGGTTAATGCCTAGACCTCCTGTTATTCTGTTTTACATTGCTAAAACCGACCTGACTAAATTAGTCAGGTCTTATTATTTGAATTTGATTAAGCCAGCTGGCGGCGATTGCTTATCCAGAGACTGGCAACAAAACCAACTATCAGGTAGATAACCATGCCTACCGCTGTTAAGGAAACATCCAGAGGCTTATAGTCCTCCAGCATAGAGCCGAAATGCGATGAGTCAATTCCCAGACTCTCAAACATTTTACTCATATCTGTCATAACTGCTGTAATACTGTCCCCTCCGGTGGAAAGAATAAACCAGTAGGGCTTGCCGGTGGCCATTAAAACGCTTTCCAGAATTCCGCTAACTACGAAGATGAAGAGCAGCGTCATCACCGTAGCTCCCATGGAACCTTTGGATATGGCGCTGAAAAGGAAGGTTACGGATAGTACTGCGGCAGCGTACAACATACATAATCCGAATGATTTAAGGAGTTCAACAGGAACCTGCTGGTATATCGCCAGCAGCGCGATAGTGATGATAATATAACTGAATACCACCAGTATTGCCGTAGCCAGAAAACCTGCCAGATATTTTCCCGTCCAGAGAACAAGTCGCTTAACAGGGTTGATAAAAAGCAGGAAGCCGGTCTTGCCTTCGTACTCCCCGGCGATGGCGTCTCCGGCAAAAAATACCGCACCGATAACTGCCAGGCCCGGCCCGGCGGTCAGCAGCGCCGCCATGCTAAGCACGTCATTAGGAAATCCCTGTTCCATAAGAACCGGCACTAAAATGAGCACCAGTGCTTCTACAAACAGCGCTATACCCAGCACGATATAGAGACGCTTGCGCCGGAAATGTTTTAAAAACTCATATTGTATTACTATTTTCAGTTTTTCTAAGTCACTCAACGCTTCCTCCTGTCAGCTTGAGATAGGCCATCTCGAGCGACTGATATTTTTGCTCCAATTCTTTGATACTTTCATAGGCGAGTAATTGTCCGTTGTTGATTATAGCAACTTTATCACATATCAAAGCCACCTCACTCAACTGGTGGGAGGCAAAGAAAACCGTTTTACTCTTACCCGCGTTCGAGATTATCTCCCGGAACTCAACCAGTCCCTTGGGGTCCAGCCCCAGTCCCGGCTCGTCCAGGATTAATATCGGGGGGTCGTGGAGCAGCGATTGCGCCAGGGCGAGGCGCTGCTTCATGCCCCGGGAGAACTTCTCTACTTTTACTTTACCCCATTTTTCCAGCTTGACGAGCTCGATTACTTCATCTATTCTCTTTTTTAAACCGTCGCCTTTCATTTCGCGGAGCTTACCGAAGTAGTTTAAGCTGTCCTCCGGCGTGAGATAGGAATAGAACTCCGGCGTCTCAATAATCGCGCCGATGCGGGATAGAGATTTTTCCGGTTCCTCTAACACATCGATGCCGTCAAGATAGACCTTGCCGGAGCTGGGGCGGAGTAGAGCGCACATTATCTTCAGTGTCGTGCTCTTGCCGGCGCCGTTGGGCCCCAGCAACCCGATATTTTCCCCCTCCGGCACTCTTAACGATAGTTTATCCAGTGCCAGGAAATCATTATAATACTTGGTCAGGTTTTCGATGATAATAGAATCACCCATGTTATTACTCCAATACTTATGTGTTTCTTTACATTGAATTTGATTATTTTCCGGTGATAATACGGCGCGCCCCGGCCAGCGTTTTTTTGACCTGGGCGGGCGCCGTGCTGCCAGCCACGTTTCTGGCCGCCAGCGATGTTTCAATGGTAATAGAACGCACATCCCCGCCGAACAGCGGCGAGAATTTTTTATATTCTTTCATATCAAGGTCGGCGAGGGTCTTGCCCTTTCCGACCGCATAGTTAACCAGCTTGCCGACTATCTCATGGGCGGTGCGGAAGGCTGCGCCCTTTTTCACCAGGTAGTCCGCCAGGTCGGTGGCCAGGACATAGCCTCGCTCCAGGGCACCGCGTGTATTCCCTTCATCAACCTTGATAGTCTTGACCATGCCGGCAAAGACTTCCAGTGTGGACTGCAGAGTATCCGCGGTATCGAAAAGCCCTTCCTTGTCCTCCTGCATATCGCGGTTGTAAGCGAGCGGGAGCCCTTTCATCGTTGTCAGGAGGGCAACCAGGTTTCCGTATATACGCCCGGTCTTGCCGCGGGCAAGTTCCGCAACGTCCGGGTTCTTTTTCTGGGGCATGATACTGCTGCCGGTGGAGTAGGCGTCATCCAGCTCGATGAAGCCGAATTCCGCCGACGACCAGAGCACGATTTCCTCCGCCATGCGCGAGAGGTGCATCATGCAGATAGCAGCAGCGGCTTCATATTCCAGTATAAAGTCGCGGTCGCTTACGGCATCCATGCTGTTCCGGCTAATTTTGCCGAATCCCAGCTCTTTTGCCAGGAACTCTCTATCAATTTTGTAGGCGACACCCGCCAGCGCCCCGCTACCCAGCGGCATTACGTCCACTCTTTTCAGGCAGTCGGTGAAACGCTCGTAATCACGCTGGAGCATCTCGAAATAAGCTAAGAGATGGTGCGCCAGCAACACCGGCTGCGCCACCTGCA
>JAFGHK010000077.1 GCA_016930185.1 Dehalococcoidales bacterium
AGCTTTCGGTGGTGACCCCAATAATGTCACTATCTTTGGCGAGTCAGGCGGTGGGGCTAAAGTTTCTATCATGATGGCTTCACCACTTGCCAAAGGGCTATTCCATCGGGCTATATGTGAAAGCGGTACCGCCACGGCTATCCTCAACGGCTTACCGGCGGCGGATATTGAAAACAATGGTAAAACCCTATTCGAAAAACTTGGAGTTAAAACACTCGAAGAAGCCCGGAAAACTCCCTGGGAAAAAATCCTAGAAGTAAGTCAGGTAATGGAAGGCCCTCGCGGCCCCGATGTACGTACCTTCGTTCCTGCCTGGGATGCCTGCATAGACGGCTGGCTTTTGCCGGATAGCCCCGACCGCATCTTTAAGTCCGGTAATATCAACGCCGCCCCGCTTATCGTGATGTCCACCCTTGGCGAACTGACCGGGCCCGGGCCTTTAGTTATGCCTTTTATTATTCCGCGTTACATAGACATGATTGAAGCTGTGAATAAGCATGGATGCAAAGGATATGCCTGCATCTTCGACCAGGTACCAGCCAACTGGAGAGGAGATGGATGCGTTTCCGCCCATTCCATGGAACTTACCTATGTCTTCGGCGACTGGGATAATTCCTCCGGCTGGTGGCAGAGCATCGGCATGCTGGCTAAGATGTCCGGTGCCAAGACGGACCAACCAGCTCTGGACGCCACTGATAGAAATATCTCCGAGGCGATGATGGGATACTGGACGGGCTTCGCCAAAACCGGGAAGCCGCAGTATAAGGGGCTGCCGGAATGGCCAGATTATTCCCGAACGACTGACCGGTATATATATTTGAATCTAAAGCCTGAAGTACGTACCGGTTTTTCAAAAATGGAACACCCGGTTTAGCTGGATAAACTATTAGTAAATACAAGGATTTGGATTTTTAGGGGCTATTTTTAATAAACTCTTCCATTCTAAACGGCTTACCATGCCCCGGATAAACCGTCTTTTCTCCCAATGTTTTCAGTTTCTCGATGCTGGCGTCCATTTCCGCCTCGTTATCCACCAGTCTATTCTTTTCCGGCCTGCCACTGTTGGTTAACAGGTCGCCGCAGAAAAAGTCCCCCTCACCCGTAAGCACGCCTATCGAGCCTGTTGTATGCCCCGGTATATAAACCACTCTTCCGTCAAGCCCGTACTGTGATAAGTCGTCCCCATCCCCCACCAATATATCCGGCTTACACTTGCGGAAAAACAGCGGCTTGAATACCGCCTGGGAAATCCTTAAACCTGTATTCTGTTTATTCTTCCGGCTGGCAAACATGTCCCCACCCTCCACCGCCCCCACTTCGCTCTTGTGAACGGCAATTTTGGCGCTGTAGTTCTTTTGCAGCCAAGCGCAGTTGCCGGTGTGGTCGTAGTCCCCATGCGTTATCACCACCAGCTTGAGGCCACCCGGCCTGCATCCTGCCTGCTTCAAGGCCTTTTTCAGCGCCCCGCGGTAAAAGGAAACGCCCGCATCCACCATTATAAAACCACTATCGGTTTTTATCAGGTAACAGTTGACGATAGGATTGGTAATTGTCTTTATTTCTCCCGCCATGCCGCACCATTCTAACCTCTTTCTTTCTACATATCAAACCCCTCTCCTTTAACCCTTCCCCTCTTTTCCTGTATAATACATACTAGAAAGGTAACATAATGACTGGCCTATCTGATTCTTTCCAGCGCCCCATCAATTACCTCCGCATCTCCGTTACGGACCGATGTAACCTGCGCTGCATTTACTGCATGCCCCCAGAGGGCATTGCCCTCATGTCCCACGATGATATCTTGAGCTACGAGGAAATCGTAACCCTGGTTAAGGCTGCTGTCGAGCTCGGCATTACCCGCATCCGTCTCACCGGTGGTGAGCCCCTTGTCCGGGCGGGACTCCCCGGGCTGGTGCGTATGATTGCCGGTATCGACGGCGTCACCGACCTTTCGCTCACCACCAACGGTATTTTCCTGGCGAAGTACGCCAAAGATCTTAAGGATGCCGGACTGATGCGTGTCAACGTCAGCCTGGATACCCTCAAGCCAGAACGCTTCCGACAAATCACCCGCTGCGGCGACCTTGAAAATACTCTCAAAGGCATCGAGGCTGCTAAAGAGGCAGACCTGACACCCGTTAAAATCAACATGGTACTCATGGCTGGTATGAACGACGATGAAATTATCGATTTTGCCCGCAAGACCATCGATGATGGATGGCACGTCCGCTTTATCGAGTACATGCCCGTCAACGGCGAGGACATCAATGTGACCCGCCTGTTCTCCGTCAGCGAAGTGAGAAAACGGTTGGAATCGTTAGGTCCTCTGGAGCCGTACAAGATGGATAAAGGCAACGGACCCGCAAAATATTACCGTCTACCCGACGCCAAAGGCACCGTGGGCTTTATTACACCCGTCACCGAGCACTTCTGCTACCGTTGTAACAGACTCCGCCTCACCGCCGACGGCAAGCTGCGACTCTGCCTCCTCCGTGAGGATGAAATCGACCTCCGTGAACCGCTCCGCAACGGCGCCTCCATACAGGAGCTTAAAGACATCATCACTAAAGCTACCGCCGCCAAGCCCAGAGGACACCTGCTCGCCGAGCGCAATTCCCATAAAGGTCGCCCCTTCTCCCAGGTGGGGGGTTGATATATAAATACACAATGTTGTATATTTAACATAACTCTAAAAAGACTCGCTACAGCTATTTAGCTTCGAGTCGTTTCCCGTGAAAAAATGGCAAATAAAAAGTTAACCCATATTGATGACTCCGGCCGACCTCGCATGGTGGACATTTCTGCCAAGGCAGATACCGTCCGCGTTGCCATTGCTAAGGGCATAGTCAGAATGCAGCCGGCTACCTTTAAAGCCATTAAGAGTGGCGGTACCGCCAAGGGAGACGTTCTCACTGTGGCCCAGCTGGCCGGCATCATGGCCGCTAAAAAGACCCCCGAGCTTATTCCTCTCTGCCATCCCATACTCATCAGTAATGTATCCGTCTCCTTCAGTCCCGATGAATCCTCAAGCACCATTGAAATAACCGCTACCGCAGAAAGCACCGGCAAGACCGGCGTGGAAATGGAAGCCCTGACCGCCGTTTCCATAGCCGCCCTCGCCATCTATGATATGGTCAAAGCCATTGACCGCGGCATGAAAATAGAGAATATCCGCCTCGTCCGGAAAAGCGGCGGCAAGAGCGGCACCGTAAAGCTTGAATAGAACCTTATTAATGTTGTATACTAGTCCACCACAGCTAATTTTGGGGGTGCGTCATGAAACTTACTTGTCTTCAGGAAAACCTTGACCATGGACTTGGTATCGTCGGCAGAGCCGTGGCCACCAGGACTACCCTCCCCATCACCCAGAATGTCCTCCTCGCCACTGATGACGGCCGCCTGAAACTCGTCGCCACTAATCTGGAAATGGCTATCAGTTGCTGGATCGGCGCAAAAATCGAGGAGGAAGGCTCTATCACCGTCCCCGCCCGCCTGCTCACGGAATTCGTCAGCTCCCTTCCCAGCGACAATATTGCCGTTAACCTTTCGCCCCAGACCAAGACTCTGGCTCTTAAGTGCGCCCGTTTCGAGGCCCGTATCAGCGGTATCGACGCCAAGGAGTTCCCTCCCATCCCCAGCGTTGACGAGGGAACTACCACCGAGGTTGAGGTTGAAGCCCTGCGCCAGGCGATTAATCAGGTTGTTTTCGCCGCCGCTACTGAAGAGTCACGCCCTGTCCTGACCGGTGTCTGCACCCAGTTTGAAGGCAATACTTTAACGCTCGCCGCGGCCGATGGTTTCCGTCTGGCCGTTTATAAAATGCCTATAAAAAATAAAGTGAGTGAGAAGATAGAAGTCATCATCCCCGCTCGCACTCTGGCCGAATTAAACCGCCTCATAGCTGACGATGAAGAGACAGTCAGCATTACACTTAATCC
>JAFGHK010000078.1 GCA_016930185.1 Dehalococcoidales bacterium
GCAGGAAGGGGCGGCGTTGCTCTGGGCAGCCTCAAAGTTTGGATTGAACATGCACCCTTCGGGAACAATCCACTCCATAGGCCCGAAAATGCCAGCTGAAACAGGCAGGTCGTGGAAAGAGTAGGACATGAGATGTATGGCAATATTAGCCGCTAAAGCATGAGGCATGCAGTGCTGGGGGCTATCGGTTTCAGGGGAAGTGCCTGTAAAGTCCCAGATAAGTCGGTCGCCTTCCTTATGTAGAGAAAGATAATTACGTACCAAACGATGTTTCTCACCGACGATATCTACGAAGGTGACACCACGGTAATAACCGTCATTCCATTCACTGATACGCCGACGGGTGCCTTCATCCGCCTCAATGATAATACGACGGAAGAGACCCTTGACAAAGTCATTACCCTTCTCTTGAGCCAGCGCTACAAGTCGACCTCGTAAGCGGTCCGCGGCACTTAACCGGGCTCTCATGTCAATCGCCTGCATACGCGGCGCCCGTGATATCAGGTTAACGCACATCTCTACCAGGTCTTCGCGGAATTTGAAATTCTCACCTATCTTAATTGGCGACAGGAGCATTCCTTCATCGTGCCGTGTCTTGGCCGTAAGCGGCATCCCGCCCGGCTCGCAGGCGCCTGTTTCCGGCTGATGTACTGCCGCATTCGTCCAGGCAATAAGCTCGCCGTCATTAAAAACAGGCATGACGACAATCTGGTCGCAGTTGTGTATACCACCGTAAAGGGGGTCGGAACAGTAAAAAATGTCGCCATCTTTGCATCCAACCGTGGGCTCATTTAACCAGGTCTCGGCGACGTATTTAATCGGAAGCTGGCCTACCACCGCGTGGAGATAAGTCCCGCACCAGGCGGCCACCATGTCGCCAATCGGGGTGTATATTCCGGTGACCACGTCCCCGGAGCGTAGCATGCTGCTCACGCCCAGCTTGATGAAGACCTCCTTGGACTCCAGCAGGAAGTTATTAAGTTTCTCCGTATAAATTTCATAATCGCCAGGCTGCAACAATTTCATGCATTCCAGTTCTTCATCCGTAGGCGGACTGGGTTTTATCCATTCCAGCAATTTTTTCGGGTCGGGTCTCATATTCCCCTCCCTTCTCTACATTTTCTCCAAGATGAAATTGTGATATTTATCTACAGAAAGCTTTAATTGCGGGGGCAACACGATGGTGGTATCCTCAGCTTCAATAATGGCAGCGCCATCAATAATATTGCCGTGTTTTAGAGTTTTGGCATCGTATATAGGCGTGGAGCGGAACTCCCCATATTCAACCCAATAAGCGTCCCTTTTACCTTTCACAGCTCCCTGGTCGGGTATCTCTTTCGCTTGCGGATAAGTGGGAAGTTTCGGTTTGGGGTAGTCCACGATAGCGTGCAATATCAGATTGAGAATATCCACGCCGCCCTGGGGATAAGCCGACCTGCGACTATAGACACGGCAGTACTCATCTTCAAATGCTTGATATATAGCCCTGACATCGTCCGGATTATTGATAAACAGCAGAGGGGACATGAAGCGGAGGATATTTAACTGTCCGCCGTACTTGGCCTCTATTTCAAGACTGTACTTAATGGACTCGAGGGAGAAGCCTTCATTCGTTATATCCTTAGTCGCTTTTTCCTGGAGGTTTTTTACAGCGTTGTTGAAGACATCATAATCATCAAATGGCTTCATCGTCCCCGGTGCCAGCAGGGGCAGGCGCAGAGATTGTTCATAAAGGTGCAGAATATCCATGGTACTGGAGCCAAAGGCGCAGAATACCGGTGAGAAGGGAAAAACGACGATTTTATTTATACCAGCGTATGGGCTGTAGGAACAGCAGTGAGTAGGCCCGGCTCCGCCGAAGGCAAAGAGGATAAAATCGCTGGGCTTAAAACCCCTAAGGAAAGTCTCCTTGGCGATGGTATCACCCATATTGGCATCGACGATCTTTTTAATGAGCAGCGCCGCTTCTTCCACTTCAATACCCAAAGGTTTAGCAATTTTTTCCCTGATAGCAGATACTGCTTTACCCTTGTCCAGCTTCAAACGGCCACCATGATAATAGTCAGGGTTGATATAACCCAGTACAATATCAGCATCGGTAACGGTTGGGTCAGTGCCACCTAGATTATAAGAAGCCGGCCCGGGCATGGAACCGGCTCCCAGAGGCCCTACTTCCAGTCGGTTGCCCATAACAGGATTCAGCCAGGCAATTGAACCGCCACCGGCACCGATAGACCTCGTTTCCAGGACCGTCATATCCACCCACCAGCGGTCGATGAGTGGGTGATACTGGTAAAACCGGCTGCTGCCGGCTACGACCAAGCCCAGGTCAAAGCTGGTACCCCCCATATCACTAACGACGATGTTATCATAGCCCAACATCTTACCGACGTTTGCCCCACCGATTAGACCGGCCACCGGACCCCCGTTGAAAGTCTGGATAGCCGAAGTACGAAATACTTCAGCCATGCCACCGCTATTATGGACCATCATAATGGTCTTATCATACCCGGAGTTGCGGAGTTCATCGCCCGTGCCGGAAATCTGCTCCCACATAGAATAATGCAGGTAGGCATTTAATATCGTGGTCACGGTGCGTGTGTATTCGTTCTGTTTGGGCGTCACCTCGGAAGAAAGCACCACCGGCATAGCTCCCAGGTAATAATCAGGATATTCTTTACGGATTATCTCGGCAATGATCTTTTCGTGCGCTGGATTAGCATAAGAAAATAACAGGCTGACAACGAATCCCCTGGCTCCTTTATCTATGAGATATTGCAGTTTTTCCAGAAAATCTTCTTCGTCCAGGGGCCTGGCTATTTCTCCCCGTGAGTTGACCCTTTCTTTAACGCCAATTGTCATTTCCCGGGATATAACAGGTTCCGGCTTGACGATGCGAGCCAGGTTCCTGATTTCACGAAAGGTAAGCTGGTCCGACCAAGAAGCTCCCTTGCCAATGGCTACAATATCCTCAAAGCCCTCCGTGGTAATCAGCGCTAACCTGGGTCCGGTCCGCTGGAGAAGCGTATTTATCGCGATGGTCGTGGAATAACGGACAACACCGGTACTGCCTAATAACTCCTTGACGGGAATACCAAGCAGGGCCGCGGCATCTTTTATCGCCCGCATAAAACCGACCGAAAGGTTATATCCGGTCGTGGGCGTTTTGGTAAAGATATTCTTACCGTCATAACTTAGAAAGAGGTCGGTAAACGTTCCGCCGATATCAACGTCGAGAGAAATTTTCATAGAGATTCCCGCCTCATTTCTTATTTCCCAGCCTGTTTGTCTACCCCGGAAGACAGATGCTTTTCCTTTAGTCTATCGATATCCAATTCAATGTCGTGTGTAACCGGGTGGCCCGGAGGCAACAATTCATTTTCCACCATAATACCGCAACCGGGGCAGTAAAACTCCACCAGCATGGCCCAGGTAGGGTCCGGCGCGAATGTAAAGGGACCGGTTAGCGGCGAGTTATATATTGTGTTCAGGTCTTTTCTGATGTAAACCAGGCATCCTTTTTTATAATTTTCTCTGGCAGAGATAAGCTCATGTCCACAACGGTTACAGCACCAGAGTTCTTTTTCCAGGTCAATATCCAGATATTCAGTTATCTGCCTCTTGGTACTCATCAGTAACTCCTTCTCAAGCCGATTCTATTACACCGTTCAGCAAGTTATCCACGGTATATTTCTTACCCGGTGGAACCAGTATTGTGGTTTCATCACTCTCGATAATTGCAGGCCCGGTAATAATATTACCGTATTCCAGTTTCATCTGGGCGTAGATGGATGTGCGGGTAAACCCATCTTTCCAGTAGACTTTGCGGTATCCTTTCAAGGCTTTCTCCGGGCTTTCTCCGGCGAATTTATGGGTAGCCAGTTTCGGATGGGTAACGGGGCTCGTTGCCCTCAACCTGAAAAGATGAATTGCCAGTTCGTCGACACGACCGGAATTACTCTGCCCGGTAAAAGCATCGAGAATCTTTTCGGTGTCCTGATGGCCTTCAAGCAGAGTTACAGGCGATTCAAACACCGCAGTTAGGTTTCCTGAAGCCACTTCCATCTCGAGGGAAAAGGATACCTTTTCCGGCGGGAATCCCTCCCCCCTCATGTCTCTTAAAACCGAGTTCATAAGCCCTTTTACAGTACTGTTGAATTTCTGTATTTGCGTTTTGCTCTCGTTACGTTTGAGTGAAAGGTTGGCCAGAGATTCATAAGTATGAAGAACGTCAGCACATGAGGAACCGAAAGCGCTGAACACAGAACTGAAGCGGAAGCAGTAAATTCTGGGAATTCCCACCTTATCAGCAATCCCGCAGCAGTAAATGCTCCCAGCCCCTCCGAAAGAAAATAGGACGAAATCACCCGGGTTATAACCCCCCGCTTTTATCAGACTACCGATGTCCTCGGCACAGATATTCTCCATGTCTTCCGTGATGAGTCGGCTGCACGCCTCGGCGGAAATGTCCAGAGGTTTGACCAGTTTTTCAGCAATAACATCCCTGGCAAGACCGGCATCCAGCTTACGCCTGCCGCCCAGGAAGTAGTCTGGGTCGATATAGCCCAGAATAATACAGGCGTCAGTGGAGGTAGCCTCACTGCCACCCAGTCCATAACAGGCCGGGCCCGGCATAGCCCCGGCGCTATCCGGCCCCACCTTTATTTGACCTCCATTCATAGGTCTGGCTATTGAACCGCCACCTGCTGCCGTCGGATAAACCTCGATAACCGGCAGTTTCACCGGTATTCCCTCTAAAGTTGCCTCGCGCTTGTAGCCTTGACGACCGTTGATTACCAAACTGATATCGGCACTGGTTCCACCGATGTCCATGCTGGCTACATAGGGTAGGTTGTAGAGGCGACTTATATAGGTAGTACCAAGCACGCCTGCTGAAGGCCCGGAGTTATGAGTCATGATGGCCGTTGTCTTGGCTACCCGCGCCACGCCACCATCGGCATGCACTACGAGGAGCGGTTTTCGATAGCCCCTCTTTCTGACTTCATCCTCGGCTTTGTAGAGGAAACGAACCATATCGGGGTGGAAATAGGCATTTAGCAGGGCCACATTAGTTCTCGAAGTATCATCGGTAGTGGTACTGACTTCATGAGAGAGCAACAGTGGTACTGCACCCAGGTAATGTTTCGGGTAGTCATCATCGGCTATTTCCCTGACCTTCAGCTCATTGGATGGGTCAAGATGAGTTTTATAAAGGCTAACAACGATAATCCTCGCCCCACGCGCCAGCAGGCTGCGTATGGCCAGCCTCACTTCCTCTCTATCCACGGGCTTCTTACCCGCCGACTCGTTGATGCCGACAATCATCTCGGTGGGAATTATCAAATCAAGCGCCGGACTCCTGTCAGCTGAAGAGTAGAGATTTTCCTCAAATCCTTTGGTCACAATTAGTCCCAGCCGCGGCCCGGACTTCTGTAGCAAAGTGTTAGTGGCATGAGTAGTGGAAAATCTAATGACTTCCGTTTCATGGAGTAATTGCGGCACGTTGAGTCCCAGCTTTGCGGCACCTTCTTCGATACACTTCAGGAAACATACCGTCAGGTCATGAGGGGTGGTGTCCACCTTAACCCACACGGTCTGCCCTTCACCGGTAAAGAAGCCGTCAGTAAAAGTCCCACCGTTATCGATGTCAATTGTGAATTTCATCTAAGAATACCCCATGAATACTAGTAGAAATCAGTTAGATATTTATATAATTTCCACATAGGGTATGTCAAATTAAGTGATAATATTTAGTGGAGATTCCCATCGGTCTCCATATACGAATTTCATAATAATAGCTACATCAAAATCTTCTATAAAGTTACACACCTGCAAAAAAATACCCTTTCCCTTCATCATAGCTATATCTACAGTTGAACATTGATACCCATGTTCGTCCGGTGGTAATCTAGCTGTAACAGAAAATAGAGAGGGGGGCTAAATACCCCCTTTTTACCATTGATATTCAAAAGTATGGATTAATACCTGCAGATGTCTTATAATATAATGCAAAAAATACTTCATGTATTCTGAAGGAGGGTAGTTAATATCACTAAGAAAATATTAATCGTCGAGGATGACCCGAGTTTCTCCAGAGCCATTAACCATATTATTGAAAAGGAAGGCTATGAGGTAATAACAGCTTCCAACGGCATGGCGGGCTTGAGGATGGCCAAGGGTGAGAACCCGGATCTCCTAATTTTAGATGTTATGCTACCCGGGCTGGATGGCTTTGAAATATGTCACCAGCTTCGCCAGGACCCTCTAACGGAAAATCTGCCGATAATCATGCTCTCCGCCAAGGGACAGGAAATCGACAGGACCACGGGACTGAAAGTGGGGGCGAACGAATACCTGACCAAACCAGTCGACCGGGCCTTGCTGTTAGAGAAGATTACATCTTTATTGGACTAATAATTGTATTCAATCTTTCGCTGGATTTAACCAGCGGCGGTTTTTTTAATTTCTAGATTCGGCAAATCAGGCACTCACCTTACTATCGAGTATATCATCGATCGCCTTATACAGCTTATTAAAGTCGCCGGATTTGGTGATATATTCAGAGGCTCCCACTGATAAAGCTTTCACTCTTCCACCGTCGATTTCAATACCGGTCATCAGCACAATAGGCAGTTCTGCGTTTTCCGGATTAGATTTAAGGGTTTTGATAACTTCATAGCCGTCCTTATTAGGCATGATAATATCCAGCACTATAAGGTCAGGACGTTGGTTTTCTATTACCTCAAGGGCTTGGTCACCATCGTAAGCGACCGAGATGGAATAGCCTTTATGCTCCAGGTGATATTTAACCGACTTCACGAGAGACCTATCGTCATCCACAACCAGTACCGTCTTTTTCGTCCCTATTAACAGCTGTTTGACCTTAGCCACAAGCTCGTCATTATTAAAAGGTTTCGTCATGCAGTCGTTTGCCCCCAGCTTATAAGCCTTAAATTTGTCTTCTATTACAGAAAGAATAAGAATCGGTATGTCTTTAGTGTCATCGTCATTCTTAAGCACGGCCGTTACATCGAAGCCGCTGATATCCGGCATCTGCACATCCAGTGTTATCAGATCGGGGTGGCGTTCTCTGGTTACATCCAAAGCCTCCTTGCCGCTTGAGGCCTTAAGTACGTGATAGCCCTTTTTAGTGAGTTCATGCGCCAGGAAGTTACGGATATTTTCTTCATCGTCCACGATTAATATCAATTTATCTTCCTGAATCGTTTCCACCGGTTTTTCTTCTACTTCCGGCAGCAGCTCTTCTACTTTTTCCGAGTATACTAAAGGCAAAGAAAAGGCGAAAGTTGCGCCCTTGCCCAATTCACTTTCCACCCAGATTTTGCCGTTATAATGCTCGATGATTTCTTTACATATCGGCAGACCCAATCCAGTTCCTTTGGGTTTATCCGTCAGCGTGTCACCAACCTGTTTGAATTTCTCGAAAACAGCCGCATGGTTTTCAGGAGCAATGCCTATACCTGAATCGGTAACGCTTACAATAACAGTATCTGACTTATCATCAGACTTGCTTTCATTCACTATCTTTACACCCAAGGTCACTTTACCGCCCTCTGGAGTAAACTTAATAGAATTGCTAAGCAGGTTGGTTGTTACCTGCACCAGCCTGTCTTTATCACAGGTCACCACCGGCGGGTTTTCAGTAGCTTTGAATTCAATCTTCAGGTCCTTTTCCTTGGCTAGAGCTTGCGTAATAAGGAGCGCGTTCTCGATTATGGGAATCAAAGGTTGTTCTTTGTCTTCCCACTGCATCCTGCCGGCTTCAATCTTGGAAAGGTCTAGGAAATCGTTGATAAGCTTGGTAAGGCGGTCGCTTTCCTGGTTGATAATGTTAAGGAACTCTTTTTGTGTCTCCTTATCTTCATCATAGGTCAAGAGTATTTCGGCAAAGCTCTTGATTGAAGTAAGCGGCGTGCGTAACTCATGGGATACCGTGGAAAGAAATGAGTCCTTCATTTTATCGAGTTCGCGTAACTTTTCGTTGGCTTCTTGAAGTTCCTCCATATTGCGTTTAGCTTGCTCTTCCATCCTTTTGCGGTCAGTAATATCTATAGTCGTCACAATGAGACAGGGCTTTTTTTTGATGCTTATTTTCTCGGCAGACATGACTACTGTGCATATCTTCCCTGACTTATCGCATTGGTCAAATTCTTCACCCCTTACCGAGCCCTGTTCTTTAAGGGTTTGCAGCATCCTTACACGGTCCTCCGTCTTTTGCCAGAGATTCAATTCCCTGGTACTGCTGCCGATTACTTCTTCCCTGGAATAACCGTAAAACTTAAGGAAGCTGTCGTTTACCTCAATAAATTTGCCTTCTTTAAGAGTGGTGATGGAGACCATCGCCGGGCTGGCCAGGAAAGCCTTGGAAAATTTGTTTTCCGATTCCATTAATGCCTGCTCCGCGCGTATCGATTCTGTTATATCTATAAAGTTCCCAAGTGAAGCTCTTCTACCTCTGTACATTACGGAGGTGGTAGTTTCTACGCCCCAGTGAATCTCACCATCCTTTCCCATAGCCCTGAACTGGCAAGGGGTATCTATTTGCCCCTTCAGCATTGCCACCGCATGGTCTCTGACCCTCTGCCGGTCTTCAGGATGTACGATTTCCAGCGGGTTCATATTCAACAATTCTTTTTCGCTGTAGCCCGATATTTGCTGGAATCTGGGATTTACATAACAAAAACGTCCATCCTGAACAATATTAACGCCAACCGGTGAACTCTTAGCCATTATTTCATATAGCTCTTCGGCTTCTTTTCGCTCGACGGTATTATGTACCATACTATCTCTCCCTTTTATTTTCCTGTTTACAGGGCTTGTTAATGTAAATAACTTTGACCTGTTCATATTATGACAGCAGTTCCTTCACCCTCCCCACTACCCCTAAAGGGCTGAAGGGCTTGGTTATGAATTCGTTGGCACCCATGCTTAAGGCTTTTTCCCTATCTGCTTCCTGTCCTTTGGCAGAGAGTATGACGATGTGAATATCCGAGAGGTTGGTATCACTCTTTAATTCCTGGCATACTTCATAGCCGTTCTTCTTCGGCATCATCACGTCGAGAAACATCAGGCGTGGTTTCGACTCGCGGACCTTGGCTAGCGCTTCCTCCCCGTTTACCGCCGTAGAGACATCATATCCCTCTTTCTTCAATACAAATGTCAATGTCCTTACAACATTAGGTTCATCATCTACTACGAGAATTTTTTTATCAGTCACGTCCGGTGTCTCCTTCCCTTGATTATTTGTTTTCAAACAACAGGCTATATCTTACACACCAACACCGGTAACAGAATTAATAGTCCTGTTCAGCCTGTCTATTTCTTCCTGTGTAAAAAGCCTCCAGCCCCGGCTGTCCCGACGCTCGCTGCCGTTGAGTACTCCCTTCTGCAGCCAGCGATAAAGAGTATTGCGGCTGACACCGATAACACGGAACGCCTCCGCAGTCCTGTAGTAAACGTGTCCATCAATTACTACTGGCATTTCAAAGTACTCCTCTTCAATCTGGGTATACCTAAGTATATTCAGGTAAACTCACAATCGTACCACAAAAAACCAAGTAAACCTTACAAAAAGACCACAAACGCTAAACTCCGGTGCGTCTGATTTCGTTCTCTCTTGCTTACGATAAAAGGTCTAAGCAGCGAACCCATTTGACAAGAAAATGAAAAGTAGAATACTATACTTTAGATACCATTTAATTTTGGTAGGCTGAACGAGACCTCATTTTCAATCTTTAATCATAATCAACGATTCAAGCACGCTCGGTAATAAAGCGTTACCTCGGTAATCACCGAAAGGGGGCAGGAATGATAACAAAAGAAAAACTGGCAAAAATCGTCGGCACCAACGCCTTAAGTTATAAACCGGCGGCGCTGGACGCATACTCCAGCGATATCAGCTTTAACAATACCGTTAGGCCGGTATGTGTGGTAAAACCAAAAAATGCCGCCGACATCCAGAAGATAGTGAACCTCGCTAATAAAACCAAGACACCACTGGTGCCGGTAAGTTCGGGGCCCCCTCACTTTCGGGGTGATACGGTTCCCAGTACCGGAGGGGCTGTTATTGTGGACTTAAGCAAAATGAAAAAAATCATCAATGTCGACCGGGCACGCCGCGTCGCTATGGTCGAGCCGGGCGTGACCTTTAATGAACTGATACCGGCGGCTAAAAAGGAGGGCATCCGACTCAATATGCCCCTCCTCCCCAGAAAGACCAAGACCGTTGTCGGCAGTCTGCTCGAGAGAGAGCCGGTCGTTATGCCCAAGTACCAGTGGGATATCTCCGACCCCCTGGCCTGCGCCGAGGTAATCTTCGGCTCCGGCGATGAATTCAGGACCGGTCAGGCGGCCGGGCCGGGCTCGGTGAAGGAGCAGTGGACGGTTGGGGGCGTGCAAAAAGCGCCTTACGGGCCGGGTGTGGCTTCCTGGCACAGGATTATCCAGGGGGCACAGGGGACGATGGGCATCGTTACCTGGGCATCGATGCGATGTGAACTGCTCCCCAGCCTTGAAGAGCCTTTCGTGGTCGGCTCCTCCAATCTCGATACGCTGATGGAAATGGCTTCATGGCTGATAAGACTTAGAATGGTCAACGAGTGCTTCATACTCAATAATACCGCCTTAGCGGCCATCTTCACGAAGAAGTGGCCTAAAGATTACCGGAACCTCAAGGACACCCTGCCCGCCTGGGTGCTTTTCTATTGTGTCGCCGGCTATGAATATTTCCCGGAAGAAAGAGTAAACTCATACATTAAAGACATCACCAGTATCACGCAGCGCCTGGGCGTGGAAGCGGTCAAGGCGGCGGGGGGAGTTTCCGCCAATGAAATTCTTAAAACTGTCCAGCAGCCTTCCGCAGAACCGTACTGGAAGCTGCGTTATAAAGGCGCCTGCCAGGATGTACTCTTTTTAACAATCAACGATAAACTTGCCGGTCAAATCGACGTCATGAACGAGGTCGTGGAAAAAGCCGACTACCCCGTCTCGGACGTAGGTATTTACATTCAGCCTATCGTGCAGGGCACCGGCTGCCACTGCGAGTTCAACCTCTTTTACGACCCCGCTAATTCAAGTGAGGCCAGCCGGGTCAGGGATTTATCCAACTCTGCCGTAAAGGCTTTAGTTGCCCATGGCGCCTTTTTCTCGAGGCCTTACGGTGAAAGCGCCGGGACGATTCTAAACAAGGATGCGGCTACCATTGCCGTTTTGACCAAACTCAAGAAGATGTTCGACCCCAATAACATCATGAATCCCGGGAAAGTGTGCTTTTAATGACAAATAATCTTAGCTCATCGTTGAACAAATGCAGAAAGGAGCGAAGATGGCTCTAGAAGATTACCGTGGCGATATGGATATGTGCTGCCGGTGTTCCGCCTGCAAATTCATACCCATGCA